>JBIOEK010000127.1:0-8927 GCA_044445925.1 Hyphomicrobiales bacterium | reverse complement strand
CCACTGCAATGGCTGGTGCTTTCCCTGGTCGATCTCGGTGGCCGCCGGCACGCATGTCTGCCTGCGGCAGGTGCGGGCGAAGCCGATCTACGAGCTGATGGCAAGCGAGGGTGTGACGCATCTATGCGGCGCGCCGATCGTCATGTCGACGCTCCTGAATGCCCCGCCCCATGAGAAGAAGAAGCTGCCGCAAAAGGTAGCCTTCTTCACCGCGGCCGCCCCGCCGCCCGAGGCGGTGCTCGCCGCCATGCGTGAGGCGGGCTTCGAGGTGACCCATCTCTACGGCTTGACCGAGACCTATGGCCCGGCGGTCGTCAATGAGTGGCAGGGCCATTGGGACGCCTTGTCGGACGCGGACCAGGCGGCCAAGAAGGCACGCCAGGGGGTGCGTTATGGCGCGCTCGATGCCCTATGCGTCATGAATCCCACGACGATGGAGCCTGTGCCGGCCGACGGCGAGACGATCGGCGAGGTCATGTTCCGCGGCAATGTGGTGATGAAGGGCTATCTGAAGAACGAGGCCGCGACCGCCGAGGCATTCGCCGGCGGCTGGTTCCATTCGGGCGATCTCGGCGTCACCCATCGGGACGGCTATATCCAATTGAAGGACCGTTCCAAGGACATCATCATCTCTGGAGGCGAGAACATCTCCTCGATCGAGGTCGAGGATGTGCTGTTCAAGCACAAGGCGGTGCAGCTCGCCGCTGTGGTGGCGAAGCCCGATGCAAGATGGGGCGAGACGCCCTGCGCCTTCGTCGAGCTGAAACCTTCCATGAGCGCCACGGCCGAGGAGCTTCAGGCCTGGTGCCGCGAACGCCTCGCGCATTACAAATGCCCGCGCCATTTCGTATTCGCCGAGATCCCCAAGACCTCGACCGGCAAGGTGCAGAAATACTTGTTGCGGGAACGTGCGAAGACGGCGGTTTGACTGTCGCATGGACGGACTGACGCTGTTTGGCCTCTTCGCGGTGACGGCGATGCTCGTCTGCTACGCGCTGGAGGAAAGAAGCCCGTGGTTCGTGCTGGCCTTCGCATTCGCCTGCGGTCTCGGCTCGGTCTACGGGTTTCTGCAAGGCGCATGGCCATTCGGCCTCGTCGAGGCGGTGTGGGCGGCGGTCGCCTCGCGACGCTGGTGGAGAATTGCAAAATAAGGCGGCGAGCATCTGATAGGCGCTTGACTTCGCGTTGCTTCCACCGCAACGCAGGCCCATGACGAATCGATTGCATATCGACGACCTGCCGGGGGATTTTGTGCCGGGCCCGGCACTCGCGATCGACACCGAGACGCTGGGGCTGAACCCGCTTCGCGACCGGCTCTGCCTGGTGCAGATCTCGCGCGGCGACGGCAATGCCGATCTCGTGCAGATCCGGCCGGGCGCCGCGGATTGCCCCAACCTCAAGCGCCTGCTCGCCGATCCCGAAGTCCTGAAGCTCTTCCATTTCGCCCGTTTCGACATCGCCGCCCTCTATAACCGGCTCGGCGTCATGCCGACGCCGGTCTGGTGCACCAAGATCGCCTCGAAGCTGACCCGCACCTACACGGATCGGCACGGGCTGCGCGACCTTGTGCGCGAGCTTCTCGGCGTCGAGATATCGAAGCAGCAGCAATCCTCGGATTGGGGCGCCGTGACGCTGTCGGAGGCTCAGCTCGCCTATGCGGCCTCCGACGTGCTGCATCTGCATGCGCTGAAGGACAGGCTCGAAGCGCTGCTGATCCGCGAGAAACGCCTCGATCTCGCGAAGGCCTGCTTCGATTTTCTTCCCGCTCGCGCCAAGCTCGATCTCGCCGGCTGGGGCGGCGACATCTTCTCGCATGAGTGACCGCGGGCTAGAGGATCGGCTCGCGATACAGGCCCTGGTCGACAACTGGGCGGTATGGCGCGACGCAGGGGATTGGGAGCGCTTCCGCACCGTCTGGCACGATGACGGGCACATGATGGCCACCTAGTTCCAGGGCACGGCGGACGAGTTCATCGCCGCCAGCCGCGAGGGTTGGAGCAAGGGCGTCGCCATCCTCCACTTCCTCGGCGGCATGGCGATCGACATCGCAGGCGCGCGCGCCGTGTCGCAGACCAAGATGACGATCTCGCAGCGCGCCGCGGTGCACGGCGTCCCATGCGATGTCGTGTGCGCGGGGCGCTTCTACGACTTTCTCGAGAAGCGCGGCGGCTCGTCGAGCGGGCTCATGAACACGCGCTGGTGCAACTCGTTCGCCGATTGCCACCAATAGATGAAGCCGATGCCGACCGTCGCCGCGTCATGGGCGATGACGAAGCCGATGCCGGGCCGATCATCGTCGATCGGCGGCAGGACCTTGCCGGCGCAAGCCAGGGTCGCCTCCACGAGCTCGCTCCTCGGCGTCCGGCCCGGCGTCGCGATGCCGTAAACCTTGAGGCGCCAGTCGCCGAGCTCCTGGCGCCTGATGAAGCGCAAAGGGCGGGGCTCTTAGGGGCTGCCGAGGCGCGGCGCGGGACCGATCCCTGCGGCGTGACCGGGTCGCGCGATCGGCGTGGTCATGGTCTTCTCCTTCCGCGGCCTCTCGCGACGGTGTGGTCGAGGCGAAGCGGGTTTGCCGGATTCGTTCCTGGTCCGTCCAGGCCGGGCCCCGAATCCGTGGCCGCCGGCCAGCCCCTATTGCACTGCATCAAAACTGTGCAGGCCGCGCAGCCCTTGTGCACCACCGAGGCGCCCCCCGGCTATTCCGGCGGCCTTTTGCCGCCGAGCCGCGAGCCGGCGACTGGCATGTCGATTGCAGCGACGCACGGCAAGGTGGCGCGCGGCCAGCGTCGCTGCCGGAATGACATCGTCGGGGTGGGCAGGAACCAGCGGAAGCGAATATGTATTCGAAAACACTCGACGCCATGGCGGATGTGGCCGCGGCCAAGGCCGCCTTCTCTCGCGATGAGCCGCTGGCCTTCTTCATCTCCGCGATGATGGCGGGAGCCTATGTCGGCATCGGCATCATCCTGATCTTCACGCTCGGCCAGCAGATCGATCCTTCGCTGCGCAGCCTGGTCATGGGCGCCTGCTTCGGCATCGCCTTGACCCTGGTGATCTTCGCGGGCTCGGATCTGTTCACCGGCCACACGCTGTTCATGACGGTCGGGCTGGCGCGCGGCTCCTCCAATTGGGCGGCCCTCGGCCGCAACTGGACGGTAAGCTGGGCCGGCAATCTCTGCGGCTCGGTGCTGCTCGCGCTCGTGTTCTGGCTTGGCGGCGGCGGTCAGGTGCTGAAGGAAGGGGCGGACCTCATCTACAATGCGTCGGCCGCCAAGATGAGCGCCCCGGCGTTGGCTCTCGTGGCCCGGGCCGCGCTCTGCAACTGGCTCGTCTGCCTCGCCATCTGGACGAGCGCGCGCGCGACTTCCGACGCCGCGAAATGCATCCTGATCTGGTGGTGCCTCTTTGCCTTCATCGCCTGCGGCTTCGAGCATTCGGTCGCCAACATGACCGTGTTCGCCCTGGCCTTGCTCGGCAACCACCCCCCGAGCGTCAGCCTCGGCGGCGCGGGCTACAATTTGCTCTGGGTGACGCTCGGCAACATCATCGGAGGGGCCGGCTTCGTGGCGCTCGGCTATCTCGCCTCGAGCCCCAAAGGCGCCGCGGGGGCGCGGATGGCGTCGCCGGTCTCGCCGGTCTCGCCGGTCGGCGCGCCGGCCGCGGCTCGGGCGACGTGAGGCTTAAGGGCGCGGCCCGGCTTCGCTCCTTGCCGCCTGCCTGGCGGCCATGACGGCTGATTTCAGTCCGGACCAGAAGCGCTATCTCGAGGGCTTCCTCGCTGGCGCGCAGGCCCTGCGTAGCGTCAGGGCGGGTGGCGCCCCGGCTCCCCCCGGCCTCGGCGGCGGCCATGAGGGACCCGACAAGGCGCATCTCGAGGCGCAAGATAAGGTCACGAGCTCGGGCGGCAAGCTGTCCGATCCCGAGAAGTGGAAGCGCGCCGAGCATCCCTTCGATGCCTATGCGCGTTTCCAGGCCCAGGCGCACTCGGGCGTCTATCCCAAACCCGACGACAATTTCCGTTGGCGCTTCCATGGGTTGTTCTACGTTGCGCCCGCACAGGACAGCTATATGTGCCGCCTGCGCATGCCGAACGGCATATTGACGCATTGGCAATTCGAGGGCGTGGCGGCGCTCGCCGAGAAGTTCGGGGGCGGCTATTCCCATGTGACCACGCGGGCGAATCTGCAGATCCGCGAGGTGAAGGCGCAAGGCGCGCCCGACCTGATCGAGGGATTGACCGGGCTCGGCATCCTCACCAAGGGCTCGGGGGCCGACAATATCCGCAACGTCACCGGCCATGCGACGGCAGGCATCGACGGGCAGGAGCTCATCGATACGAGGCCCCATACGGCGGCCTGGCACCACCACATCCTCAACGACCGCTCCCTCTACGGGCTGCCGCGCAAGTTCAATGTGGGCTTCGACGGCGGCGGCTCGATCCCGACCCTGGAAGACACCAATGATATCGGCTTCCAGGCGGTGGAGCTGCGTCCCGGAGCGCAGTTCGAAGGGCGCGATGTCGAGGCCGGCATCTGGTATCGCCTGACGCTCGGCGGCATCACCGGCCATAAGGATCTCGCCCGCGATACCGGCATGATCCTGCGCCCCGACGAGGCGACGGCGGTTGCCGATGCGGTGGTGCGCGTCTTCATCGAAAATGGGAACCGAAGCAACCGGACCAAGGCGCGACTGAAATATGTGCTCGACGATTGGGGGGTCCAGAAATTCATCGATGCCGTCGAGGCGAAGCTCGGGCGCAAGCTGACGAGGATCGATGCCGCGTTCATCGCGCCTCGCCCGCCGCATGACCGCTTCGCCCATATCGGCGTCAAGGCGCAAAAGCAGGCCGGGCTAAACTGGCTCGGCGTCGCCCTGCCGGTCGGCAAGATGACGGTCGCGCAGATGCGCGCGCTGGCCAGCGTGGCGCACGAATGCGGTGACGGCGATATCCGCCTGACCGTCTGGCAGAACCTGCTCATCTCGGGCGTGCCCGACGCCAAGGTGGAAAACGGCGTCGCCCGAATCGAGGCTTGCGGGCTGTCGACAAGCGCCAACAGCGTGAGAGCCGGCCTTGTGGCCTGCACCGGCAACAAGGGCTGCAAATTCGCGCTCTCCGACACCAAGGGTCATGCGCTGGCCATCGCCGAGCATCTCGACGGCGTCCTCGACCTGGATCAGCCCGTGAACATCCATCTCACCGGCTGCCCGAATAGCTGTGCCCAGCATTATGTCGGCGATATCGGCCTCGTCGGCGTCAAGGTCGAGCTCGGCGAGGATGAGCAGGTCGAAGGTTACAATATCGTGGTCGGAGGCGGCTTCGGGGCCGATGCCAAGATCGGCCGCGAATTGTTCATGAGCATTGCAGCGACCGACCTGCCTTCCGTGACGGAGCGCATCCTGAAGGCCTATCTGACGCATCGCGCCTCGCCGGGCGAAAGCTTCCACGCCTTCACCAACCGCCACGATATCGACACCCTCAAGGAGATTTTCTCCGGGCAGGCACCGTGAGCGCCCATGAGATGCCCGTGGGCTCGCTGCTGATTCCCGAAAGCGCTCCCTTCTCGCCGGAACAGCGCGGTTGGCTCTCGGGCTTCCTCGCGGCCGTGCTGAGCGCGCCGCCTGCGGAGGCGCCCGCGCCGGCTTCGGCAACCCATGCCGCGGCGGCCGGCGGACCGGTTCTCGCCAGCAATGACGAAGCGCCTTGGCATGACCCCGCCATGCCGATCGGCGACCGCATGAAGCTCGCCGACGGCAAGCCGCTCGCGCCACGTCTCATGGCCGCCATGGCGCAGCAGGATTGCGGCCAGTGCGGCTATAACTGCGCCGACTACGCCAATGCGCTGTTCACCCACAAGGAGGAGCGGCTCAACCTGTGCGCGCCCGGCGGCAAGGAAACGCAGCGCATGCTGAAGGCGCTCGCCAGCGAATTCTCGCAGCCTGCGGCCGAGCACGACCCCGCTGCGGCGGCCGGCTCCGGCCTTAGGCTGGAGAGCGCTCCGGCGCTGGCCCATGAGGGGCCGCTCGGGCTGAGCCGCGAGCTGCCGGTCGATGCCCTCATGCGCAGTCGCCGACCCCTCAGCGCCCCGGGTTCGGAGAAGGAAACCTGGCATATCGAGTTCGATATCGAGGCTAGCGGGATCGATTATGTGGTCGGCGATTGCTTTGGCATCTTCCCCAAGAACGATCTGGGCCTTGTCGATCAGGTGATCGCCACGCTCGGCGCATCGCATGCGACGGAATTGCGCGGGCGCACGCTGCGCCAGGTTCTCGCCGAGGAAGTCGCGCTCGGCCAGGCGCCCGACGCGCTGTTCGAGCTATTCTCCTATATAAGTGGCGGCGCCGCGCGCCAGAAGGCGAAAGCCTTGGCGCGGGGCGATGACCCGGATGGCGACGCGGCTTTGCTCGACGTCCTCGCCACCTTGCACAAATTTCCGCAAGTGCGGCCGCATGCCGAGGCTTTCGTCGAGACGCTCGAGCCCCTGCAGCCACGCCTCTACTCGATATCGTCCTCGCCGAAGCACGAGACGGGCCGGCTCACGCTCACGGTCGACGCCGTGCGCTACGTGATCGGCAAGCGCCGCCGCCTTGGCGTCGCCTCGACCTTTCTGGCCGAGCGCCTGGGCGAAGGCAGGTCCGTGAAGGTCTTCGTGCAGAAGGCCCAGCATTTCTCCCTGCCGGCCGACCCTTCGAAGCCGGTCATCATGATCGGGCCCGGCACCGGCGTCGCGCCCTTTCGCGCCTTCCTGCAGGAGCGCCAGGCCATCGGCGCGACCGGGCGCAACTGGCTGTTCTTCGGCCATCAGCGGCAGGATTTCGACTTCCTCTATCGCGACGAGCTGCACGCCTTGCGCAAGAAGGGCGTGCTGACGCGGCTGTCGCTCGCCTGGTCGCGCGACGGGCCCGAGAAATACTATGTGCAAGACCGCATGCGCGAGGTCGGGGCGGAGCTGTGGCGCTGGCTCGCCGAGGGGGCTCACGTCTATGTCTGCGGCGATGCCAAGCGCATGGCCAAGGATGTCGAGGCCGTGCTCGTCGATATCGTGGCCGAGCACGGCGTGCGCAGCCCGGAGGAGGCGGTCAGCTTCGTGCAGGGCCTCAAGCGCGCCGGGCGCTATCAGGCCGACGTCTATTGAGGGCTTCCCTACCGGTTGGTCTATTCCAGCGGTGCCGCCCCCGCCGACGGTTTGTCTTTCGAGGCAAGGCAGGCAGAATGTCTCTCCAAGCCGGCGTTCAAGCCGGGAATCCGTGGTGAGACATGAACGAAGTTGCGCGCTTTCCGGCGTCCATGATCCGCTACCGCCTGGTCGATGCGCGGTTGCCGGCCTGCCTGACCGAGGCGGATGGGCTAGAGCCCGACCAGGACGGGCTGGCGCTGGCCTCGCTGCTCATCGAGGACGGGCGTATCGCTGCGGTCACGGCCGGCAATGCGCCGCCCGGCGACGCGACGCCGATGTTTCACCTCGGCGGCGGCATGGTCCTGCCCGCCTTCACCGACATCCACACCCATCTCGACAAGGGGCATATCTGGCCAAGGCAACGCAATCTCGACGGCAGCTTCGCTTCGGCCCTCCTGGCCTGCAGGGCCGATCGGGCGAATTGGAGCGCTGAGGATGTGCGCGCCCGCATGCGGTTCGGCCTCGAATGCGCCTATGCCCATGGCACGGCCGCGATCAGGACCCATATCGATAGCCTCGATCGGCAGACGCGCATCACCTGGCCTGTCTTCGCCGAGCTGCGCGAGGAATGGCGCGGGCGCATCGAGCTCCAGGGCTCGCCGCTCTTCCCCATCGACAGGGCGCTCGAAGAGGCCTCGATGCGCGACATCGAATGGGCGATGCGCGAATATGGCGCCATGCTTGGCGCGGTTACCTATGGTTCCCGAGCTCGAGGCCGGGCTTGACCGCCTGTTCCGTCTCGCCGCGGAGATGGGCTCAGATCTCGACTTCCATGTGGACGAGGCGAAGGACCCGGCCGCCCGCTCGCTCGAGATCATCGCCGACACGGCGATCGCGCACCGTTTCCAAGGGAGGATCCTCTGTGGCCATTGCTGCTCGCTCGCCCTGCAGCCGGAAGACTATGCGAGGCGCGTCATCGACAAGCTGGCCAAGGCCGGCATCGCGGTCGTGTCGCTGCCCATGTGCAATCTCTACCTTCAGGATCGCGACGTCGCGGCGCGGCGCACCCCGCGCTGGCGCGGCGTCACGGCCCTGCACGAGCTGAAATCGGCGGGCGTCGAGGTCATGATCGCGAGCGACAATACGCGCGATCCCTTCCATGCCTATGGCGATCTCGACATGCTCGAAGTATTCCGCGAGGGCACACGCATCCTGCATCTCGATCATCCGGTCGCCGATTGGCTGCGGGCCGTGACGGCGACGCCGGCCGCGCTCATGGGCATCGAAGGGGGAGGCCCGATACGCATGGGCGCGCCGGCCGACCTCGTGCTGTTCAAGGCGCGCTCCTTCACCGAGCTTCTCGCCCGTCCGCAGGCCGACCGTGCGGTGATCCGGGCGGGTCGCGCCATCGAGACCAAGCTCCCGGAGCACGCCGAGCTCGACGCCTTGCTCCTCGCTTGAGCGCGGCGGCGGAGCTTGCGTTCGCTGAGGCGGGTACGGCGCCTCGGCACGATCGCTCGGATCAACCTGAAGGCATCCCGTCTAGCCGACCAGCAGCGCGCGGTGCGTCGTGGCCGAGGACGGCCCGGTGAGGACGGCGTAATCAAGGATCGGGCGCGGCCTGCCGATGAGGAAGCCCTGCACCTCGTCGCAGGATTCCCTCGTCAGGAAGGCGAGTTGATCTTGGGTCTCGACCCCTTCGGCGATGACCGGCAGATCGAGCCCGCGCGCCAGCCCGATGACGGCGCGCACGATGGTGGCCGATTGCGGATTGTCGCTCAGGTTCATGATGAAGCTGCGGTCGATCTTGAT
>JBIOEK010000126.1:0-9085 GCA_044445925.1 Hyphomicrobiales bacterium | reverse complement strand
GCCTTGCGACAGCTCGCCGACCGTGCCGTCATCCCAGAGCCCGTTGCCGCTGACCTCGGCGATGATGCCGGGAACGCCGCGCATCGACGCGGCCGCGACCGTGAAGCCCTCATGGCGGCTCGCTACCGCGATCGGCAAACCGAAGCTTCGTGCCAGAGCCTCGGACCGCTGGTCGCCTTCGCGGAAGAGCGAGAAGGGCACGAGCGCCTCGTTGAGATCCCCGCCATGCAGGTCCACATAGGCATCGGCCTTGCTGAAAGCCTCGGTGACGAGCCAATGCGCCAGACGCTCGCTGGCGCTGCCGTCGGGGCGGCCGGGAAAGACACGGTTGAGGTTCTTGCCGTCCGTCGGCATGAGATAGATGCTGCGCTTCCAGAATGATGCGAGACTGACGATCGGCAGCACCAGCAAGGTGCCGCTGAGCCTCGAGGGATCGGTGGCGAGCAGGCGCTGCGCGGCTTCGATCGAGCAGAACTCGCAACCGTGGATGCCGGCGGTGACGAGGAAGCAGGGTCCGTCCTTGGCGCCCTCGACGATGCCGAACGGCAATTCGAGCTCGGCGTCGAGCCTGATCATGCCGCGTTCGCGACGCGCCTTGCCGCTTCGCAGGGGTGGAAGTGAAGGCATGAGCCCGGCTCCGGCCGCAGGGTAACTGGGCCCGATCCTGGCATGTTCGGGGACGAGCTTCAAACCCCGCCTGCCGTGTCGGGACTTCGCGGGCTTTGCCGAGAGCCCGCCTCTCCTCTACGATCGGATCACGCGAGGGTTCGTTTGGCGCCTCGGCGTCGCGGGCTCGTCATCCTGTCCCGTTGCGGGGACTTCAATCTCGAGAATGGGCTGGTGCAGTCGTGAACGGAGCGGAAAGTCTTGTACGGACGCTGGTCGCAGGCGGCGTCGATGTGTGTTTCTCGAATCCCGGCACCTCGGAGATGCACTTCGTCACCGCGCTCGATCGGGTGGAGGGCATGCGTTGCATCCTCGGCCTCTTCGAGGGCGTCGTCACCGGTGCCGCCGACGGCTATGGGCGGATGGCGGACAAGCCGGCGGCGACCTTGCTGCATCTCGGTCCGGGCCTAGGCAACGGCCTCGCCAACCTGCACAACGCCAACAAGGCCTCGACCCCGGTCGTGAACATCGTCGGCGACCACGCGGTCTACCACCGGCGCTACGACGCCCCGCTCACCTCCGATATCGAGGGTGCGGCGAGGACCGTCTCCGCCTGGGTGCGCACCTCGCCCGATGCGAAATCGGTCGCCGCGGACGGGGCGGCCGCGATCGCCGCGGCCCGCACCTCGCCCGGCCAGGTCGCGACCTTGATCCTGCCCGCCGACACCGCCTGGAACGAGGGTTCCGGCATTGCCGCCCTGCCGGCGATCGCCGAGCCGCGCCGGATCTCCGAGGACGCCATGAAGGAAGCAGCTCGCGTGCTGCGCTCGAAGGAGCCGGCGCTCATCCTGCTCGGCGGCAAGGCCTTGCGGCAAGGCGCGCTCGAACTCGCCGGCAAGATCGCGGCGAAAACCGGCGCCCGCCTGATGTCGGAGGGCTCGGTGGCGCGCACCGAGCGCGGCGCCGGCCGGGTCGCGGTCGAGCGCATCCCCTATCCGGTCGATCTGGCCGTCGAAACCCTGAAAGGCGTCAAGCATCTCATCCTGGTGGGCTCGAAGGCGCCGGTCGCCTTCTTCGCCTATCCGAACAAGCCGAGCCTTCTCGCGCCGCCAGACTGCCAGTCGCATCTCTTGGTGCGCCGCGACGGGGATATTCCCCACGCGCTCGAATGGCTCGCCGACGAGCTCGGTGCCCGTTCCGAGCCCGCTCCGATCACGGCCTATGCCCCGGCAAATCCCGCCACCGGCGCCATCACGCCCGAGACGCTCGGCCAATCGATCGGGGCGCTGCTTCCCGAGAATGCCATCGTGGCCGATGAATCGATCACCACCGGGCGCAGCTTCTCCAGATTGACGCGGGCGAGCCGCCGCCATGACTGGCTGCAGAATATGGGGGGCTCGATCGGATTGTGCATGCCGCTCTCGGTCGGGGCGGCCATAGCCTGTCCGGACCGCAAGGTCGTGTCGCTCGAATCGGATGGCAGCGGCATGTACACGCTGCAGGCGCTATGGACCGAGGCTCGCGAGAATTTGAACATCGTCACCCTCGTCTTCGCCAATCGCACCTACGCCATCCTGCGCCATGAGCTCGCCAATGTGGGCGCGCAGCATGTCGGGCGGAAGGCGCTCGACATGCTCGACCTCGACCGGCCCGATCTCGACTGGGTGGCGCTGGCGCGCGGCATGGGCGTGCCGGGCACACGCGTCGAGACGATGAAGGCCTTCAATGCGAGCTTCGCCGAAGCGCTTGCGATGCGGGGGCCCTATCTGATCGAGGTGGCGATGTGATCGCAGCCCTTCAGGTCAATGCCGCGGTCCTGACCCGGAGTGCCCCTGAGAAACCCGTTGGGCGCGATCCGCCCGTGCCGCGTAGCATCCGAACTTGGCATAGTGAATATGGACATAGGCAGCGGTCGGATTGGCGAGCAGCCGGTCGAGTGCGGATCCAAGATCCTTGCCGTCAATAAGGTCGGCAGCAACAATCATTGCCTGATCGTTGAAGACACGCAGTGACAGCGCCCTGTTATTGAAGAGTTCGGGCACCTCGCCGACAGCTGGTTGGGCCTGCTCGACGCCCTTGCGCACGAAGATCGCATGGGCAGCGCGGTATGGGGAAGTGCCGGGCTGATGTTCATAATTCACCAGAATGAGTTCCTCGCCGACTTCAGCATCCTCCAGGCTGACCCGGCATGGAAAACCAGGCTTTGTCGTAGCGGTTTGGCGGACGGCCATCTTTGCCGCCAATTCGCTGTCGGACAACTCGAATAATTTTGTGAAACGGTGATGATCGAGCGCACTGATTTGAAAAGTCATGGTGGTCTCCTTCCGACCTGATGTAGTCGGGAGGTTCTTCCAGGACACTCCGCTTCTTGCCTTCACATTCTCCGATCCCCGTGATCATCGCTAGGCCGCGTCTCACGCCTGATCGCGGCACCATTGCGCCACTTGCTGGTGCGTCGCGAACCAGCATTTTCCGGAAGCCTTGATGTGCTTGATCAGCCGCTCGAGCAGGACGACGCGGCTGCGATGGCCGATGATATGCGGGTGCATCGTCAGGAGGAACAGCCCGCCCTCCGCCATGGCCCCATCGAACTCGGCGCGGAAGATTTCCTCGACTGCGGAAGGTGGCGTGTAGGGGCGCAGGCCCGAGAAGCGGTCCATGTTGAAATAGACCGCATCGTCCTTGATCCATTCGGGCGGCAATTCGACGATGCCGGTAGGTTCCCCATCGGCGGTGAGCTCATAGGGCTCGTCATCCGCCATCAGGCTCGAATCGTAGAGGAGCTTCATCTCGCGGATGATGCGCAAGGTGTTGATGGAAAAATCCCAGCTCGCGGTGCGCATGCCGACCGGATCGCGCCCGGCGAGTTTCGAGAGGACCTCGGCCGCGCGCAGGCTGAGATCGCGCTCGGCCTCGTAGGGCAGCGTCGTGTTGCGCTCGTGGATCCAGGAATGGATGCCGATCTCGTGTCCGTCGGCCGCGACCCCGCGCACCTCGTCTTGATGCAGCAGGGCCGAGACGGCGGGGTAGAAGAAGGTCGCCGCAATGGCTTCGCGCTGCAGCAGCGCGCGCAGGCGCGGCACGCCCTGGCGATTGCCGTACTGGCCCTGGCTGATGCGCATCGGGCTCGGATCGCCGTCGCGCAGCGGGATCGTCTCGTGATCGGCGTCGAAGGAAAGCGCCACCGCGCATTGCGCGCCGTCAGGCCACGCTTTCGGCCGCAGGCTGCGTCCGGCGCGGGCGCGTTCGACGATGCCGCGCCAGACGGGCTCCTTCCATTGCCAAGGCTCGCCTTCGGGGTGGGTGGCTTTATCGTTCATGGCATGACCTCATTGTCGAGCCTCGTTTCATCTTCCGCCGTCGACGCTGAGCACTTGGCCGTTCACGAAGCTCGCGAGATCGGAGGCGAAGAAGATCACCGCATTGGCGATGTCCTGCGCCGAGCCCAAGCGCTTCATGGCGATGCGCTCGACGAGCGCGCGCTGACCGTCCGCGCCATAGCTGTCCCATTGCTTCTCGGTCGCCGGGTTGCTGCGGATGAAGCCCGGCGCCACGCTGTTGACCGTGATGCCGAACGGGCCGAACTCATGGGCGAGCTGGCGCGTGAGGCCGATGACGGCATGCTTCGCCGAGCAATAGGCCTGGATGCCGGTGAGCGAAGCCTGCAAGCCCGCGCCCGACGAGATATTCACGATCCGGCCATGCCCGGCCTTCTTCATGGCGGGCGCGGCGGCGCGCGACAGCGCGAAGGCAGAGCCCAGATTGACGGCGATGATCTTGTCCCAATCGGCGTCGGTCACGTCCTCGAGAGGCTTTTGTCCCTGGCCGGCGACGCCGCCCGCATTGTTGACGAGGATGTCGAGTGCGCCGGCGCTTTCCTTCTCGATGCTCGCGATCCAGGCGGAAGCCGCGGCGCGGTCCGTCAGGTCGACGACCGCCGTCTTGACGCCGGCCTTGGCGGTCTGCGCCAATTCCTTGGCGAGGATGTCGCAGCCATGCACCTTGGCGCCGAGGCTCGCGAAACTTTCGGCGATGAGGCGCCCGAAGCCCTGTCCAGCGCCGCTTACCGCGACGGTCTTGCCCTCGAAGCTGATCTTCATCGCGCCTTCTCCTGACGATTATTCCCAGTCATCTTCCGCCCCTCGATATGCCCGTCTGGCCGCGCAAGGCGGCGGTACCTTGAGCTTACCAGAGATCGCGCGCCGCGCGACTCTCGGGCGTATGGGAATGCCGCAAATCAGAAATGTGAAAACGTGAGCTATCCGAACCCGGTTCAGGAGCGATAATGTGCATTTGCGTGGTGGCATATCGCAAGTCCGCAAGGATCCCGGGCACACCCCGCCATCGCGAGGGGCCAGCGCCGTCACAAGACGCCCCGCCAAAGTGGAGGAAATCATGAGCGACACCGCAGCCAACCGGCATCTTTCCGAGTGGCTCTCCAAATTCGGCAAGGCGCTCGAGCGCCAGGACATCAAGACCGCGGTCGCCATGTTCGCGCAGGAGAGCTACTGGCGCGATCTTGTCGCCTTCACCTGGAACATCAAGACCGCCGAAGGCCAGGATGCCATTGCGGCGATGCTCGAGGCGACGCTCTCGAGCACGAAGCCCGCGAGCTGGCGCCGGGAAGGAGACGCGACCGAGGCCGACGGGGTGACCGAGGGCTGGTTCACCTTCGAGACCTCGCTCGGGCACGGCCTTGGCCAGGTCCGCCTCAAGGGCGACAAATGCTGGACGCTCCTCACCACGATGACAGGGCTGAAGGGCCATGAGGAAAAGGCCGGCCCGACCCGAGAGATGGGTGCAGAGCACGGGATCAACCCGCAACGGCGCTCCTGGCTCGAACGCAAATCGGCCGAGGAGGCGGAGCTAGGCTATGACCGTCAGCCCTTCTGCCTCATCGTGGGCGGCGGCCAAGGCGGCATCGGGCTCGGCGCGCGGCTCAAGCGGCTCGGCGTGCCCACCCTGATCGTCGACAAGCATGAGCGGCCAGGCGACCAGTGGCGCAAGCGCTACAAGTCGCTCTGCCTGCACGATCCCGTCTGGTACGACCACATGCCCTATCTGCCGTTCCCCGATCATTGGCCCGTGTTCTCGCCGAAGGACAAGATCGGCGATTGGCTCGAGATGTACGCGAAAGTGATGGAGCTCAACTATTGGCCTTCGACCGAGTGCAAGAGCGCTTCCTTCGACGAGGCTCGCCAGGAATGGAAAGTGAAGGTCAAGCGTGCGGGGAAGTCCGTCACCCTGAGGCCGAAACATTTGATCCTGGCGACCGGAATGTCGGGGATTGCCGATGTTCCAAAATTTCCGGGCGCCCGCAAGTTCAAGGGAACCCAGCATCATTCGAGCCGGCATCCGGGCGGCGAGGGCTATAAGGGCAAGAAATGCGTGGTTATCGGTTCCAACAATTCCGCCCACGACATTTGCGCCGATCTTTACGAGCACGGGGCCGATGTGACGATGGTGCAACGCTCTTCGACCCATGTGGTGCGATCGGATACGCTGATGGATCTAGGCCTTGGCGCGCTCTACTCGGAGGCCGCGCTCAAGGCCGGCGTGACGACCGAGAAGGCCGACATGATCTTCGCCTCGCTCCCCTATGCGATCCTGGCTGGCCTCCAGACCCCGGTCTACAAGCAGATCGCCGAGCGCGACGCGGAATTCTACAAGAGGCTCGAGAAAGCCGGTTTCATGCATGACTGGGGCGACGACGACTCCGGCCTGTTCATGAAATATCTGCGGCGCGGCTCGGGATACTACATCGATGTCGGCGCCTCGGACCTGATCGCCGACGGCGAGATCAAGCTGAAGAGCGGCGTCGAGGTCGCCGAGATCACCGCCAAGGGAGTTCGCCTCAGCGACGGCAGCGAATTGCCGGCCGATCTCATCGTCTACGCCACCGGCTACGGCTCGATGAATGGCTGGGCCGCCAAGCTGATCTCCCAAGAAGTGGCCGACAAGGTCGGCAAGTGCTGGGGCCTCGGCTCGAATACCAAGAAGGACCCAGGGCCTTGGGAAGGCGAGCTCCGCAACATGTGGAAGCCCACCCGCCAGGAGGCGCTATGGTTCCATGGCGGCAATTTGCATCAGTCGCGCCATTACTCGAAATACTTGGCGTTGCAGCTGAAAGCGCGCATGGAGGGCCTGCCGACGCCGGTCTATGGTCTCGGCAAGACCCATCATCTGAGCTGAAGGCAGGGGTATTTCGCCGTGGGGCAGGGCGCCCTCACCGTAACGTTATCGGACGCGCCTGAAACTCGCCGCCATCGCGGCCGTATGAAGCTGCTCCAGGCGGCGAGGATGGCTCGCCATTCTCGCCCCCGTGTCGCTGGAGCCTGATATGAGCGCCCTCGCCGCCGCCCCGCCCATCGCCGAGCGCTGGTTCCGCCGCCATGCGGGCCTCCTGCGCCTGACGCACTGGATCAACGTGCTCTGCTTCACGCTCCTGCTCATGAGCGGTTTGCAGATCTTCAACGCGCATCCGGCCCTCTATATCGGCCAGCAATCCGATTTCGAGCACCCCGCGCTCGCCATCACGGCACGCCAATCGGGACAGAGCCTGGTCGGCCAAACCATGATCCTCGGCCGCTCCTTCGACACCACTGGCCTGCTCGGCGCCTCGATGGAGGGGGGGCGAATGGCGCCGCGCGCCTTCCCGAGCTGGATCACCGTGCCGAGCTATCAGGATCTGGCGACTGGGCGGCGCTGGCATTTCTTCTTCGCCTGGCTCCTGGTGATCAATGGCTTCACCTATCTTCTCTGGGGCTTCGCGAGCCGCCATTTCGGGCGAGATCTCCTGCCGAGCGGCGCGGAATTGCGCCATATCGGCACCGAGATCCTCGATCATCTGCACCTGCGCTTCCCGCGCGGCGAGGGGGCGAAGCGCTACAACGTCTTACAGCAGCTCGCCTACCTCGCCGTGGTCTTCGTGCTGTTCCCGCTCGTCGTCCTGACGGGGCTCACCATGTCGCCCGGCATCGACAGCGCCGTGCCGCAGCTTCTCAGCCTGTTCGGCGGACGCCAGACGGCGCGCCTCATCCATTTCGCCGCGGCCTTCGGGCTCGTCGCCTTCGTGGTCGTGCATCTCGTGATGGTGCTCGTCTCGGGGGTCTGGAACAATATACGCTCGATGCTTACGGGCTGGTACGATCTAGGCGAGCCGAGGAGGAACGATGTCCATTGAACGTCCCCATCGCCGCTTCCTGCTCGCCGCCATGGCGACGATCGGCGGGCTCGCGCTGTCTGGCTGCGACCGGCTGTCGATCCAGCCGCGCTTTCGCTCGGTGCTCGGCAAGGCCAACGGCCTCACCTATCGGGTGCAACGCTTTCTCCTGGGCGCCAATCGTCTCGCGCCCGAATATTCCGAGGCCGAGATCTCGCCGGCCTTTCGCCCCAACGGCTCGACCGATCCGCAGGACGACGAATATCTCGACCTCTCCGACAATGATTTCGCCGATTGGCGGCTCAAGGTCGAAGGCCTCGTGGAGCGCCCCTTGTCGCTGTCGCTCGCCGAGCTCAGGGCGCTGCCTTCGCGCACCCAGATCACCCGCCATGACTGCGTTGAGGGCTGGAGCTGCATCGGCAAATGGAGCGGCGTGCCCTTGTCGGAGATCCTGTCCCGCGCCGGCGTCAAGCCCAATGCGCGATATGTCGTGTTCCATTGCGCCGACACCTTGAACGATGGCGGCTCGCTCGAGGAGGATGTCGAGAATCTGCGCTATTACGAGAGCATCGATCTCGTCGATGCCGCCCATCCCCAGACCATCCTCGCCTACGACCTGAACGACAAGAAGCTCGACGTCGCCCATGGGGCGCCGCTGCGCCTGCGGCTCGAGCGCCAGCTCGGCTACAAGATGGCGAAATACGTCATGCGCATCGAGCTCGTGCGCTCATTTGCGGGCTTCCATGGCGGCAATGGCGGCTATTGGGAAGACCGCGGCTATGAATGGTATGCGGGGATTTAGCGGCAACCATCGGCGCTTGCCCTCGAGCCGGCATCTGATCGGCGAAGAACGAAGCAAAGCAATCCAGGCGGCAATGTCCATCATGCGGTCTGGATTGCTCTGATGTCGGCCGTGGGTGCGTGGCGGGATCGCGGTTCCCGCCTCCTAGGACGGGAAATGCGAAAGCCTTCGTGAATTTCGGGGCAGGCTCTAAGGATGGAGGACAGGATGAGCGAACTGAGGCACCGCATCGTCGAGACGAACGGCATCAAGATGCACATTGCCGAGCAGGGCGCGGGTCCGCTCGTCATCCTCTGCCACGGCTTCCCCGAATCCTGGTATTCCTGGCGGCATCAGCTTCGAGCGCTGGCCGAGGCCGGCTTCCATGCGGTGGCGCCCGATATGCGCGGCTATGGACAGACCGAGCGTCCGCAGAAGATCGACAAATACACGCTCCTCCATCTCGTCGGCGACACGCTGGGCCTCATGGACGCCCTGGGCGAGGAGACGGCGGCGATCGCCGGACATGACTGGGG
>JBIOEK010000125.1:0-9177 GCA_044445925.1 Hyphomicrobiales bacterium | reverse complement strand
GGGAAGATCGCGGAATTCACCTTCTTGGCGATCTCCTCGTCATTGGTCAGGATCATGCCGCCGCGCGGGCCGCGCAGCGTCTTATGCGTCGTCGTCGTCACCACATGGGCATGCGGGAAGGGGCTCGGATGCGCGCCGCCGGCGACAAGCCCCGCGAAATGGGCCATATCCACCATGAAATGCGCACCGACTGTGTCGGCGATGGCGCGGAACCGCGCGAAATCGAAATGGCGGGCATAGGCCGAGCCGCCGGCGATGATCAGCTTCGGCCTCGCTTCCTTGGCCAGGCGCTCGACCGCGTCCATGTCGATCAGGTTGTCGTCCCGGCGCACGCCATAGCTCACCACCTTGAACCAACGCCCCGACATATTGACGGGCGAACCATGGGTGAGATGGCCCCCTGCATTGAGATCGAGCCCCATGAAGGTGTCGCCGGGCTTCATCAATGCCAGGAAGACGCCCTGATTGGCCTGGCTCCCGGAATTCGGTTGCACATTGGCGAAGCGGCAATCGAAGAGCTTGCAGGCCCGATCGATGGCGAGCTTCTCGGCGATGTCGACGAATTGGCAACCGCCGTAATAGCGCCTTCCGGGATAGCCTTCGGCGTATTTGTTGGTCATCACCGAGCCTTGCGCCTCGAGCACGGCGCGCGACACGATATTCTCTGAGGCGATGAGCTCGATCTCGTCGCGCTGGCGCCCGAGCTCGAGCTCGATCGAGCGCGCGATCTCGGGATCGGATTCGGCAAGGGTCGCCTGGAAGAAGCTGTTCGAGCGGTGGACGGCGAAATTCTTCTGGTGCGCGGTCATGTCCGTTCCTGTCCGCTTCGATCTTGTGAGCGAAGCGCCCCGATAACATGGGCCGGTCCTGTGGCCAAGCCGAGGCTCCGAGCCGACAACTTGGGCGGGCCTTGCCGGTCTCCTTGCGCATTCATCGCAATTCGGGAGCCGACCTCACGTCGTACCGGGCCGGTGAGTGGCGCCCGGATGAGAGCCTGGATCGGCACCTGGATCGCGGCCGGGCGCAGCCACGGCCAGCCTGCCGAGGTAATGCGCCCAACCCGTCGCGTGAAGGGCACATTGTTCGGCATCCGGCAGGCCGCTATGGGTCATGCGCAGCAGCGTGCCGCCATCCCGGTCGATCAGGTCGATCTCGACCAGGCTCGAGCCCGGGGGCACGGCCTCGTTGCCCTCCCAGCCGAAGCTGTAGGCGAGGCGGTGGACCGGCACGACCTCGCGGAACGCGCCGCGCATGTGGTGGCGGTCCCCGACGCCTTTGACCAGATAGAGCCCGCCCGGCTGCACCTGCGTCGTCGCCTCTGTGCCCATCCAGCGCAGGATCTTCTCGGGGTCGGTCAGGAAGGCGAAGACGGTCGCCGGCGGGGCCGCGATGTGGGTCTCACGGCGGACCACGAGCGAATCGGTCATCGGAAGTCTCCCGGCGCACACTGGGTGCTTTCAGGTTGAATCGATGCGGGGTGCGGATCGCGGTGCAAGATGGGATTGGCGATGGAGCGGAGCATGGCGTCCATCCGTAATGAAGGCGCCCATCGTTGTGCAAGAGCTGACCTTGGCAGCAGCGGTTGATGACATCTGCCGGCCTTGGCCGCATGATCGCCCCATGCAGCTGACCTCGACGCTCGCCTGGCTGGTCGACGCGGCCGGCGCGTCATCGGGCGCCGACCGGTTGCTGGCGGAGCTCGGCACGCGCCTGATCGCGGACGGGGTGCCGCTTGCCGGTGGCGCCCTGACGCTCGCCACGCCGCATCCGATCATCGCACACCGCACCTGGCTGTGGCGGGCCGAGACCGGGGTGGTGATCGAGGCCCTGGGATTCGCGGCAGCGGGATTGGCCGTCGCAGGGCCCCCGGACCAGCCCGGCGAAGTCGGCAGGGGCTGGCTGGCGGGGCTCGGGGGCGGCGCCGTGCATGAGGACATCGTCGGACCCGGGCCGGACGGGCCGGCGCTCGCATGGATTGGGCATCGTCCGTTCACGCCCGAGGAGGCCGAGCAACTGCGCCAGGCCGCGCGTTTCGCCGCGGCGCCGCTCGCGGCCCTCACGGCGCGCGCGACGCTGAGCGCGGTGCTCGAGGCCTATCTCGGCCGGCGCAGCGCCGCGCGGGTCCGGGCAGGGCCGCTGCGGCGCGATGTCGGCGAGACCATCCGGGCCGCGCTGCTCTATGCGGATCTGCGCGGCTTTACAGCCCTGTCGGAGGCCGCGCCCCCCGCTGCGGTGATCTCCGCTCTCGACGCCTGGTTCGACCGCATTGCCGGCTCGGTGCATGCCTTCGGCGGCGAAGTGCTGAAGTTCATCGGCGATGGCGTGCTGGCGATCTTTCCGGTCGTCGGGGACTCGCCCGGCAGCGCTTGCGACGCCGCGCTGCGTGCGATCGCTGCCGCGCGGGCCGGAATGGCGCATCTCGACGCGACACGGCGACAGCAGGGGCTGACGCCTCTGCCCTTCGGCGCCGCGCTGCATCTCGGCGAGATTCTGTGGGGCAATATCGGCGCGGCCGACCGGCTGGATTTCACCGCGATCGGCCCCGCCGTCAATCTGGTCAGCCGTCTGGAAGGCCTATGCCGGCCGCTCGGCCGGGTGGTCCTGGTTTCGGGCGCGGTCGCGGCCGAAACCAGGGAGAAGCTGATTCCACTGGGAACACATGCGCTGCGCGGCATTGCCTCACCATGCGCCGTCTTCACCGTGGCGGAGAGTTAAGCCTGACGCGACGACAACCGGCCAGGTCGCATGGCCGTCTCTCTGCGGAATGGCGGAAGCCTTCGGCCCGAGGCTCTCAGCCGAATACCGCTCCATAAACGCGCAGCCAATTGCCGGCGGCAATCTTTTCCACCTCCGCCGGATTGAAGCCCACTTCCTTCAGGCCGTCCTGAACCTTGCCGAATTCGGCAGGGTTCGACAGCCATTTCGGCTTCGGGGCCGGGCCCGAATTAGTGGCCGAGCCCGCGCCGTAATTCACCACCTTCGACCAGCGCCCCATGCGCATCCAGTCGAGATAGGCCTGGTTGCTGTTATGGCTGAAATCCGTGCCGATCCCGACATGGTCGATGCCGGCGATGTCGATGGTGCGTGCCACCATCTCGCACCAGCCGCGCAGGGTGGCCAAAGCAGGCTCGGGCGTGATGTTTCGATAGGTGGCGCAGCCGATGATGCCGCCCTTCTCGCGCAAGGCCTTGATGACGTCGTCGCCCTTGTTGCGCTGATGGGGGAAGATCGAAGCCGCGTTGGCATGGGTCACGGCGACGGGCTTTTGCGAGCAGTTGATGGCATCGAGCGTCGTCTTCTCGCCCACATGCGACAGATCGACGAGAATGCCGCAGCGGTTCATCTCGCCGATGACCTCGCGCCCGAAGCGCGCAAGCCCGCTGTCATTCTCCTCGTAGCAGCTGCCGCCGAGCTCGTTCTGGTTGTTGTAGGTGAGCTGCATGACGCGGATTCCAAGATCCGCATAGAGCTCGACATAGCGGATGCGGTCCTCGAGGCAATTGCTGTTCTGGAAGCCCGGCAGGATGGCGAGGCGCTTGCTCTCATGGGCGCGCAGGATGTCGGCGGTCGAACGGGCGAGGAGAACGAGGTCGGCGTATTCGCGCGCCAGATCGCGCCAACGCCCGATAGCGTCGAGAGATTCGAGGGTTCCCTCCCAGAATCCGAGCGTCGGCGTGACGCAGGTGAAGCCGCCGCGCAGCAGATCCTCGAAGACCTTGCGATCGTAAAAGCCGCATTGCAGCCCGTCTATGAGCATTGCTTCCTCCTCCGTTGATGGCGATGAACCCGAGAGCCGCGCAATCGCTGCATCGACCGCCTCAGGCCGATTCCCGCAAGGCGAGCACGGCCGGCAGCGTCGAGGCTAGCGGCGGCTCGCGGCCCTCCTCGATGGCGATCAGGATATCGCGGACGAGGCGGCCGGCTTCCTGCGTATCGGCCGCGACCGTCGTCAGGGAGGGCCGCACATATTCGCACCAGGGATTGCCGCCAAAGCCGATGAAGGCGATGTCTTGCGGCACAAGCAGGCCCCGATCAAGCGCCGCCGCCATGGCGCCGAGGGCTAGCTCGTCGCTGGCCGCGAGCACGCCCGCGACCTCGAGGCCGCGGTCGAGCGCCTGCCCCATCGCCTCGCTGCCGGCCGCGTAGCGGTAACGCTCCGTCGTGTCCCAGACGAGCGCCGGGTCGAAGGCAAGGCCATTGCGGGCGAGCGCCTCAAGATAGCCGAAATAGCGCTCGCGCCCCAGCGCCGAATCGCTGATGCGCCCGAGAAAGGCGACGGGAGCATGGCCTTTGCGGACGAGATGCTCGACGGCTCGGGTGGCGAGCGGCGCATCGTCCTCCACGATCGAGGGCAAGCCACATCGCCTCAGCCTTTGCCCGTAGAGGATCGCCGTGATCCCCGAGCGCGCCAACTCGTCGAGCTCGGCCTCGAGAGCCGCCGAGAGAATATGGGGCGCAGCCACGATGACCGCGCTCAACCCGGTCGCCTTTGCGTGGTGGAGAAGATCGCTCAAGCGATCCTCGCGATGCTGCATGTTGAAGAGAACGAGGCTGTGCCGGATTTCCTCGAGATGGGCCTGGATATGCTTGGTCAGCGCCGCATAGACGCCCTGCTCGATGTCGCCA
Organism: Hyphomicrobiales bacterium; assembly: GCA_044445925.1. Classification (GTDB taxonomy): domain Bacteria; phylum Pseudomonadota; class Alphaproteobacteria; order Rhizobiales; family Beijerinckiaceae; genus GAS188. The sequence continues at coordinate 4,551 of JBIOEK010000125.1, read as the reverse complement.
ACCACGAGCGCGACCGAGCGCGCCTTGCCGAGCCGCAGCCCTTGAGCCATGGCGTTCGGACGATAGCCGAAGGCATTGACCGCCTCCATCACGCGCGTGCGCGTGGTCTCCTTGACGGTGTCCTTGCCGCTGAGCACGCGCGACACCGTCGCCGAGGACACCCCTGCGCGCTTCGCCACATCGAAGACTGTGGTCATGCCTCTCCCTTGGGGCGCGATGGCGAGGTCACGGCTTGGGCAAATAGGCATTGGTGTAGAAGGCATCGAGCGGCTTGCCCGGCGGCATCTCGCCGACGCCCTCCAGCGTCGAGGTCAGCGCCTTCCACTCCTCCTCGCTCTGATGTCCCCAGCTCGGGTCCGACGGCGAGGTCGAGAGCGCCAGGAGCCTCACATTGTAGTTCGTGCAATTGCCCTGGGAGAGCGGCAGATGCACCTTCTCGCGGATGAATTCGCAAGCAGCCTTCGGGTCCGCGGCGACGTCTTGGAAGCCGCGGCGGACGGCGGCCAGGAACTTGGGGATGGCATCGCCATGCTCCTTGAGGAAAGGCTCGCTGACGGCGAAGCCGAAGCCGATGAGAGGCACGCCCAATTTGCTCATCTCGATCATCTCGGGCTCGAAGCCGGCATCGATGACGAGCGAGGTATAGGCCGGGCTGTCGCCGCTCACGATGTCGATGGCGCCGTTCAGCAAGGCCGAGTTCTTGGCGTCGGCGTTGAGCGCGATGAGGTTGAGGCTCGATAGCGGGATATGATTGACGGCGGCGAAGACCTTCACGCTCAAGCCGTCGGAGCCCCCCGGCGTGCTGCCGATCTTCGGGCCCTTCAGCGATTCCGGCCCATCGAGCTTGACGCGTCCCTTGATGCCGACGAAGGAGGCCGCGGTCTTGTGCTGGTAGATCGCCACGACCTTCATGGGCAGGCCCTTGCCGATCGCCTGGGCGGCGTTGGTGATGTTCAGATGCCCGATGTCGAAATCGCCATGGGCGACGAGCATCGCGGTCGTCGCCGAGCCCCTGCCCTGCTCGATCTTCACGTCGAGCCCGGCATCGCGGAAATAGCCCTTGTCCTCGGCAAGGAGGAAGGCCGCGTGATAGGGCAGCCAAGCCCAGTCGAGGACGAGCCTGATCGTCTGCGGCTCGGCGGCGGCGGCCGGGCGCGCGATGCAGATGCAAGCGCAGAGCAGCAGCGCCGTGCCGCGGGCGGCAAGCCATAGCTTGTTCGTCTTCCTCATTTGACCGTCCTCCTTGCGAGACGAGATCAGGCTTGCAGCAACGCCGTGCGGCGCTGGCTCGCATGCCAGGGCAGCATCAGGCTCTCGACGCGCTCGGCGACGTACCAGAGGAGAACGCCGAAGATCGAGAAGATGGCGACCGCCGCGAAGGCGAGCGGAGTTTCCATGCCGCCGACCGCGATCACGAGAAGATGGCCGATGCCGCTGTTCGAGGCGACGAACTCGCCGACCACGGCCCCGACGGGGGCGAGCGTAATGCCGATCTTGATGCCGGCAAAGATGCTCGGCAGCGCCGTCGGGATGCGGATCTTGCAAAGCAGCTGCAGCTTCGACGCACCCATCGACTGCACGAGCTGGAGGAGGTCGGGATCGGCCGACTTCAAGCCGATCACCGTGTTCACGATCAGCGGGAAAAAGGTGAAGGTCACGACGAACAGGACTTCGCTCTTCAGGCCGAAGCCGAACCACACCAGGAACAGCGGTGCGATCACCACCTTCGGAACGGCGGCGCTGACGATCAGCCAAGGGTAGAGCATGCGCTCGACGACGCGCGAGGAGACGATCGCGGCAGCGGTCGGGATGGCAAGGCATAGCGCGATGGCAAAGCCGATCGCCGCGGCGAGCACCGTCGATCCGAGCTCCTGCAGCAGAAGCAGCCAGTTCTTGCCGATCTCGCCGATGACCGCGGAGGGAGCAGGCACGAGGTAATAGGGGATGTGGTAATGCTGGACGGCGAATTCCCAAAGGCCGATCACCACGACCCCGCTGAGCAGCGGCAGCCCCACGGCCTCGAGACCCGGGAGGAGTTGGCGCCTGCGCCCCTTGCGGCACGCGGAGGCGCCGTCATCCTTCGCCATCCGGCCGAGATTCGTCACGCTCATGCCAGGAGGACCCCGGCCTCTTCGAAATGGAGCCTTATGCGCCGCTCGATGCGGGTGAAGGCCGGCTCCTCCCTGAGGCTCAGCGCGCGGGGCCTTGGAAAATCGACCGCGATATCGTCGAGCAGGCGGCCGGGGCGTCCGGACATGACGATCACGCGCTCTGACATGAAGACCGCCTCGGCGATCGAATGCGTGATCAGGAGGGTGGTCGCCTTCTCGACCTGCTGCACATGCTGGAGCAGGACGTTCATCTGGTCGCGCGTGATCGCGTCGAGCGACGAGAACGGCTCGTCGAGCAGCAGCAAGGCCGGGCGAGGCAGGAGGGCCCTGGCGATGGCGACGCGCTGGCGCATGCCGCCCGAGAGCTCGTAGGGTCGCTTCGCTGCAAAATCGTCGAGACCGAGCTCCCGCAGAAGCGCGTTGGCGCGCTCTTTGGCGGATCCCCTCTCGAGACCCTGGATCTCGGCTGGAAGCAGCACATTGCCGAGGACGTCGCGCCAATCGAGAAGGAGGTCGCGCTGGAAGACGATGCCCATGCGTCCCGCGGACGGCTTGCCGGCATGGAGGACCTCCCCCGCGCTCGGCCGGTCGATACCGGCGATGATGCGCAGCAGCGTGCTCTTGCCGCAGCCGCTCGGGCCCACGATCGCGGTCGTCTCCCCGTTCCTCAGCGAGAAGGAAATCGGGCTGACGGCGCGCACGCCCCCATCCTCGTCGCCATAGACCTTCTCGACATTCACCAGCCTGACCGCATCGCGACCAGATTGCGCCGACGCAAGAGCCGTCTCGGCGAATGTCATCATTGCGTCCGATGAGTCTGCAGGAACATGAAGCAGGCCGCCAAAAACCCTGGGATGCGACTGATGTAAACGTTTACGCGAGACTGCCGCGAGCCATTGCCGCTGTCAACAGCATTCAGCCATTGCCCCAGCTCGCGGTCTTCCCGCCCTCGACCGCGCCCTCTTCGGAGGAGGCGAGCAGCGCCTTGTCGGCGGCCTCGACGACCGGAGCCAGCATGGAAACCGGCAATTCGAGCCCGAACCTTTGCGCGCGGTCCCGGCGCGCGGCGAGAGTTGTGCCTTCCTCCAGCGTGCAGCTTTCGGCCGAGCCATCGGTCGCGATCGCCGGGCGAGCCCTGATCGCCGCGGCGCTTCTCGCCTGCGCGATCAGGGCGGGGGATTTCGTGAGCCAAAGCCATAAGACCCCGCGCCCGGCTGCCTCGAAATCGGACCCGTCCCACGCGAAGAAGGCGCGCGGGGAAGGCGCGCCTCCGAGGACCATCTCGCGCAGAGCGCGCACGGGTTCGCTGACCCGCATGGTCAAGAGGTCGGGCAGCCTCTCTCCTCCTGGTGCGCAAGGCAGCGCCGCGACGATCATCCATCCTGACGCGCTACGCGCCGGCAAGGCAGCCTGCATGACGGCGACCACGCCGACACCTCGACCGGCGAGCTCGAGCGCCAAGCCCGGAAGGATATCGCCGCATGGGCCCGCCCCCTCGATGCGCAAAGCGACCGAGGATGGAGATCGGCCGACGAGGGCGCACGCCTTCTCCAGGAGGTAGGGCGCGAAATGCATGAGGCCTTGATTGCCGCAGGAGAGCGCCTGAGCGATCCCATGCTTGCCCAGATCGGTAAATCCAGGCGAGCCGCGCCTTGATGGCTCGACCCTTCTGAGCGCCTCCGTGACGGCGCCGAGCCCGCTGCCCGCGACGACCTCGGCGAACGCCGCCATCGCGCCTGCCTTTTGCGCCGCCCCTTGCGGCATGCCGGCGGAGCGCAGCGCCAGCTCGCACAGATAGGTGAGCTCCGGCAAGGCGACGCGCACCGAGGCGGCTTCCCCAAGCGGCAAGAGCGTATAGCCATAGGACGGATTGATCTCGATCGAGCGCTTGCCGTCGCTCTCGAGATTCTGTTTCTCGGCACGGAAGGAGACGACGGTGCCACCAGCCTTGCGCTGCTTCGCGAGGGGCGCGAGCCAACCGACCGGAAACGGCCAGTCGCCCTCGTGACCCTGCGCCAGATCTTCTGCCGTCGGCGCCCCTTGCAGGAAGGTGCCGCGCACCCAGCGCGTCGATCCGGGCGTGAACCGCTCCATGCCGTAGAAGGCGAGCACGAAGCGGATGAGCGGCAGCGGCGCGAGCCGCCCGTCGACGAGGTTGGCTCGGACCTCGCCATAGCTCAGATCCGTCTGCGCCCTTCTTACCGCCTCGTAGAGATCGGGGCGCCGAAGCAGGAAATCGGCGATTTCCATGTCGGGAGAGAGAGGCTCGATGGCACGGCGGAGCTCGGCGATCTGGATGGCTAGGTCCATGAAGACCTCGCGCCGCGACCAGTCGCTTGCGCCCCGCTCGGCGATGCGCGGCTCTCCCGCCTCGGCGGATCGGGACCAGAATACATCGCGCCGATCGGTGGGCGCCAAGACCTCGCCGACCCAGCCCTAT
>JBIOEK010000124.1:0-9196 GCA_044445925.1 Hyphomicrobiales bacterium | reverse complement strand
GCCCCGGATGGGCGATCTGGTGCCGCGGCGCGCCGAACACCGTCAAGCATGGCATCGTCCCGCTCGACGGGCTGGTGGAGACCGATTGGCTGCCTTTCCCCTTCACCATGAATTGGCGGTTCACGCGCCCCGGGACGATCAGATTCGAGGAGGGCGAGGTGTTCTGCTTCATCACGCCGGTTCCCCACGCCATCTATGAAGGCATCGAGCCCGTGATCAAATCGCTCGCCGATGATCCGGAGCTGCAAGCCGCCTATCAAGGATGGAGCGCGAGCCGCACCGATTTCAACGCTTCCTTGGCTCGCAACGAGCCCGAGACGGTGAAGCAGGGCTGGCAGCGCCATTACGTCAAGGGCGCCGCCCCTCAGGGCGAGGCGGCAAGCTTCCACCTGTCGCGGCGGCGCTTGAAGCCGCCGCGCGCTTGAACCGCGGGGTCGCCTTTGGACGTTCGGCTTTGGATGTTCGCCTTGGGACCGATCAGGCGTTGCGGGCGATCAGCGCGTCCTTCAGCAGCGGGCACAGGGAGAGGCGGAAGACATCGCCGCGCCGGCTGATCCAGGCATCTTGCCTCGCGAGATAGGTCAGCTCGCCGGCCCTGGCGAGCTCGGTCGCCTGGCAGCTCGCCGTGAGGATGAGCGCCTGGCGATGGGCGGATAGGGCCTCGGTCGCGATCAGGGCGCCGCAGATGACGGCGAGCCCGGCGGCGATTTTGATGAAATTCCTAGACATTGTCGCCTCCCTTGGGACGCTGCGGGAGGAATGATCCGGCTTGGAGCATCCGGCTTCCCGCGCCTGTCTGTCCCGTTAGTCGCGCCTGAGCCGGCTTGGGTTCACTGCGGGGCGAGGGCCTCGCAAGCGGGAGAAACCCATATGGGCCCCAAGGCCGAAATGTTCACTTCGGCTGCAGGCCTATCGGGCTCGAGGCTTCCCCATTCGAATGCTTCTTCGCGGCGAGGCTTCTAATTTCGATCGAAACCGCCTATATTGGGAATTGCCGCCTCACGGCGGCTATGGCGATAAATGACGATCGGAATAAACCATTCGGACCCGGGGGCGGTACCCGGCGCCTCCACCTGGAGCCGGAACAGGCGATAGCCGGCTCTTGGCGGGGGCGAAATAGGATCGACGAGGGCGTAAAGGGTTTGTTTTTGCCCGGTATGGTTCCACCGTTATCGGACCAAACGCACAGTTGCCAATGACAACTATGCTCCGGTTGCCCTCGCCGCGTAATGCGGCGTAAGCTTCCGAAATTAAGTCCTTGCGCTTAGCAGCGTAAGGCGGGGTCTGGAGGCGCCCGGCAACAGAAGCCTCCGCCTTCCCGCATCGCGGGCAGCGGGCAGCAGCCGAGACGACGAGCTACGATGCCGACCGACCTGATCCGCTACGATCTCCTCGTCCAGGACGCCCTGAAGGGGGTGGTGCGCCGCGTGCTGTCCAATGCGATACGCGAAGGCATTCCGGGCGATCATCATTTCTATCTGTCGTTTCGCACCCGCGACAAGGGCGTGCGCATTTCGCAAAGCCTGCGCGAGAAATATCCCGACGAGATGACCATCGTCCTGCAGCATCAGTTCTGGGACCTGTCGGTCAACGAGCATGTCATCGAGGTCGGCCTGTCCTTCTCGGGCGTGCCCGAGAAGCTCGTCATCCCTTTCGATGCGGTGAGCGGCTTCTTCGACCCTTCCGTGCAGTTCGGGCTCAAATTCGAGCCCTCGAAGGAGGGAGCCGCGACCGGCTCGGCGAAAGCGCTGCCGCCGGCCGCGAAGGGCGAGGCCGGCGAGCTGGCCAAGTTGCCCTCGCGCGGAGCGGAGGCGCCCAAGCTTGCCCGCAAGGCGACCGAAAAGCCCGAAAAAGCCGAAAAACCGCTCAAGCTCCCTGCCGCCGACCCCAAGCTGAAGCTCGCGGGCGAGCCGACCAACGACAAGCCGAAGGACGCACCCTCCAAGGACGAGCCCAAGGTGATCAGCCTCGATGCCTTCCGCAAGAAGCCCTGAGCTCTAGCGGCCCGTCGCATGAGCGCCGAGATCGTCAATCTGCGGCTCACGCGCAAGCGCCGCGAGCGCCTGGCGAGGGAAGAGGCAGCCGCGCAGAATCGCCTGAGCTTCGGCGCCACCAAGGCTTCCCGCGAGCATCGGCGCCTCGGCGCCGAGAAGGCCGCCCGCGACCTCGAAGCCCATAGGCTCGACCTTCCGGGCCGGTCTACCGACGTCGCCGGAGCCCAAGATGGCAAGGCCGGTCCCCCCGAAGACGGGCGTTGAATGGCGCCCGCCTTGCAGGCATCGCCGGTCCTCAAGCGTTCCGTGACCATCGCCGGCCACTCGACCAGCGTGTCGCTCGAGCAAGCCTTCTGGGTCGGGCTCGGTCGGATCGCGCGAGCCGAAGGGGTCAGCGTCTCGGCGCTCTTGCGCCGAATCGATGCGGGGCGAACCGAGCAAGGCGCGCATGAGGGCAACCTGTCCTCGGCGATCCGCGTCTTCGTCCTCGACTGGCTCGCCGCCAAGGCCGGCATTGGCCTCTTATCGGAGCCCGGAAGCTCGTCGGGCTGATCTAGCGCAAAGCAGTCTGCGATGCATCTGCTGTCCGCTGATGGCGCACGGCCAGCCGATCCATGATGAACGCGGTCAGAAGAAACGCCACGAGAACGGCAAATTGGATGAGCGGTGCGTAAAGCACCATGAGACCCGAAAGGCTTTCCTTGCCGCTGATCTGGCCGTGGACAGCGCCGCCATAGAGCCAAACTGCGCAGAGATCCGCCAGCAGGAGGCCCGTCAACGCCAGCCGTGCAGATACCGGATGGCGCACCACGCGCCTCGCCACGAAATAACCCAGCGGAAGCGGCGCAAGCGCCCAGATCACTATAAACTGCTCTTCCAGTCGGAAGCCGGGGAAGAAGAACCCGAATGCAGCAAGGCCAACGGCAACGCCGGCGATTGCTGCAATGCGCATTGCTAGAAGCATCAGTCCTCGATCCCGCCTAGCGCAATTTCAGAAAATCCAGTTTGGCGCAGGCCAGACGGTAAGTTTGAGTAGCCGCGCATTCATCCGGGATTGCCCGGATTACTCCTGACCCGGCGTGAATATTTGCGCTTTTCAGGCCTTTCCTGCAAGACAGCCGCGAGGTGCCGCCGGCTACCGGTACCTTTGGGCAGCCCGAACGGTGGTCGAGTATCCGATCTGGCCATTTTCCCTGGCAAGTTGCGTAGGCCGTGGAAGGGGATCCAGCCCGCTAATTGGCCTTCGGGGGCAGGGTTTCGGGCTGCGGCGCCGGCGGCGTCGCGGGCTGATCGGGCGAGGGCGGCGAGGGCAAAGGCGAGGGAGCAGGCAAGGGCAGCGGCTTTTGCCGGAAGCTCTTCAGGAACCGGTTGAACATCGCCTGCTCGCGCTGGTCGTATTCGAGCAGCTCGATGCGTTCGAGCTCGAGGCGCAGCCTCTCGATCGACACGGCTTGCAGCAAAGGCCCGGCATCGACCTCGCGCTTGGGCGCGAAGAGCGGGCCTTTCCACATGATCGTGGCGGCGAGCGGCACGCGGTTTTCGGGCCGGCCGGCCGATAGCGTCGAGAGGCCGAGCCGGGCATCGAGCGCGATGCTCTTGAGATCGATCGTCGCTGCCCCATCGGCGGCGTCGTCCGACGCCAGTTCCTGGCGCGGGATGGTCGTCTTCAGCACACCGTTCGCGGCGACCAGTGGCGCCTCGAATTTGATGCCGGAGAGCGGGCCGCGCGCGGTCTCGGCCGCCACCAGCGTCGCAAGCCGCGCCTTTTCCATCAGCGCGTCGTCGATGACGGCCTTGGCGAAGCTGCGCTGCAGGCCGGCGATCTCGGCCCGGTCGAGCGCGCCATCGGCGACCCGAAGCGTGCCGCCGCCCCCCGAGCTTGCGACGATCTGCGCCAAGGTCTCGCCGGCGCCCGCGAGCTCGAGGCGGCCGGAGAGCTTTCCCGTGAAGCTCGCGGCCGGGGCGAGGCCCTTCAGCGCCACCCCATCGGCCGAAAGGCGCATCACCGATCGGGCAAGGCCGCCATCGCGCTCGATGCGCCAGTCGCCGCTGAGCTGGCCGCCCGCCAATGTGGCGCTTGCGTTCATCATGGCGATGCCGCGCTCGCCGAGCTCCAAGGTGAGCTTGGCGTCGCGTGCCGCGATGCCTGCGCCGAGATCGGCGAAGGGCGCGGCGATGTCGAGGGAAACCGGCAAGGGGGGCGGCATAAAGGCTGGAAAGCGCGTCGAGGCCCAAGATGCCGCGGCCGAAGTTGCCGCGGCCGAAGGCGTTGCGGTGGAAGGCGGGGAGGGGGGGCCCTGCCCGGCCTGCATGCGCACCGGGCCGAGCGCCATGGAAGCGAGCCCGGGAACGAAGAGGTCGGATGCGAAGACCTGGCCCGTCAACCGCCTCTGCCCGCCCAGGCTGAGGTTCAGCGCTCCGGTGAGCGCCTTTCCGAGAAAGCGTGCGTTGAGGCGCTCGAGCGCGAGATCCTCCGAGGAGAGCGTCCAGCCTCCCGAAATCTCGAAACGCTGGTCGCCGTCGAGGCGTGGAGCAAAGCCCAGGATGCGCATCGCTGCGGCGAGGCTCGGGGTCGAGGCGCTAAAACCTCCATGTCCTTGCAGATGTCCTTGCGGTGCGCCGGAGAATGAGAGCGTGCCGTCGCCCGAGAGCGTGGCTTGGCCGGCGGCGAGGTTCGCCGTTGCCGTCAAGGCGCCGGCGGCGTCAGGCTTCATCGCGAGCTTCAGCTCGCCGCGTCCGAGCGGCTCGCCCGGCCCGATGGCGAGGCCGAGCTGTGCGAGAAGCGCGCCGGCCTCGGGCGCCGACAGGACCGCCTCGCCCGAGATCGGCGCGAGGAGAGCGTCGAGCGAGCCTTTGGCGTCGAACGAACCCTTGGCCTCGAGGCGGGTTGCGGCGGCCGTGCCCGACAGGGAGACCTCGTATGTCTGGCCCGTGGCGTCGCGCCGCGCCGACAGCGTGAGCGAGAGCGGCTCGAGCCCGGCCTGCCTCGCCGCCAGGGCCTCGACCGCGCCTCGCGGCAGCACGAGACGCGACAAGGCCGCGAGAGGAGCGGCCTTGGGCGCCACGATGTGCGCCTGGAAGCTCGAGCCGGCGCCGCCTATGGCGCCGGAGCCCGAGAGCGTCAGCCCCTCATAGCCCTGCAGCTTGAGCTCATCGATCAGCGTCTCGTCGGGGCTGCGCGACAGCGACATATCGAAACGCCCGACATCGCCGGCGCCGCGCCCGGCCCGCAGCCGCTCGACATGCACGCGCAGCCAGCCCGAGAGCGAAGAGGGAATGACGCTGGTCACCGCGCCGAGCGGCCAGGCCTCGAGATCGAGATCCTGGCTTGAAAGCTCGGCATCGACGCGGGCCTGCCGGTCGCCGGCCGCCTTGGTCAGCGTCAGGCTGCCGCCGATTTTCGAGCCCGCGAGCGAGATGTCGAGCGCCTCGATGCGCGCAGCCTCCGGAGCGAGCGTGAGATCCCCGGCGAGCGTGAGCGGGATGCGGGCGCTCGCGGCCTCGCTTGCGAGGTCGAGGCCTTGCAGGAAGGCGGCGGCGTCCGCTGCCTTGACCTCGACATGGCCCCGTATCTGGCCGTGCGGGGGCGCCCCCCCGGTTGGCGCGCCGCCGGAGAAGCTCAGCTCGCCGCGCCCGACCCAGTTGGCGTTCAGCGACGAGACGGCAAGGTCTTGGGCGCTCGCCGTTCCCTTGACGCGAAAGTGCTCGAAGCTCTCGCCCGCGAGCTCCACCGTCTCGGAGCCGATGTCGAAATCGACGGCGAGCCCGCCCGGCAGCCCGGTCGCGACGCCGGTGGCCAGGGCCTCTAGCGCCTGGCCGAGGCGCGCTCCCCCGCCGCTCGCGCCAGGAGCTGGCGCCTCGATCAAAGGATCGAGCAACAGGCGTCTCGCCGAGAGATCGAGGCTGAGGCGCGGCATGCCCTTGAAATCGAGCTCGCCCTGCCCGCTCAATCGCAGGGCCTCGGCCCGCTCGCGCGAGATCTCGACCTCGGTGAAGGTGAGCACGCGCTGCTCGCCATGCGCCTTCGCCTGCACGCGCCACTGCGCCGCTTCCCTGTTTTCGCTGGCAGGGGCAGGGCGCGGCGGGCCCTTGTCGCCCTGAGCCATGACCACGGCGCCATCGAGCGCGACCGGAGAGGCGCTTCCTTTCATGGCCTCCCCCTCGAAGCTGAGGCGCCAGCTGCGCGCTTCCGCGCTGCCTTCGGCGTCGAAGGTCGCCGAGACGCGGCGGCGCCCTTCGGCCTCGGGCAATCCGATGACAAGCCTGGCTCGCCCCGATTGGCCCCCGAACACTCCTTCGGCGGTGAGCCGCAGCGGCCCCTCGCGCGCCGGCAGGGCGACATCGCCGCGCTCGATGGTCGCAATCGGCGTGTCGGCCCCGGCGCGCGTGATGGCGATGGTGCGAAGCGCGATGGCGTCGATCCGCAGCGGGCGCTCGCCCCCTTGCAGGAAGCCGATCAGGGTGGCGGCGGGATCGTCGGTCGCGGTCTCGGCGAGCTTGATGACGCCGCTGTCGAGCTCGGCCGCGACGATATGCGCTTCTCCCCCGACCAGGCTGGCGAGCGAGATCTCGAGGTTGAGCCGCGCCGCGCTCAGCCGCGCATCCTTGGTGTCGAGGATCACATCCTCGGCATCGAGCGCCAGCCGGGGCAGGAATTCGAGCCGGATCGGGCCGACGAGCTTAAGCCTGAGCCCGGTCGCCTCGTCGAGGCGCGCCTCGATCTCGCCCTTATAGGGCGTCCAGTCGATGAAGCGCGGCACCGCGAAGGCGGCGAGCAAGGCCGCGATCAGAAGCGAGCCGATGATGACGAAGAGGTCGCGCATGGGTCAGGATGCGCCTCTCGCTCTCTCCAATCGCGCCAGAATCACGCCCGGATCACGCCAAGACCATCTTGCCCGGGTTCATGATGTTCAGGGGGTCGATCGAGCGCTTCAGGAGGCGCATGAGGTTGAGCGCAGCGGCGCCATGCTCCTTCTCGAGATATTTCATCTTGCCCTGGCCGACGCCGTGCTCGCCCGTGCAGGTGCCCTCCATGGCGAGCGCCCGCTCGACCAGCCTTTCGACGAAGGTCGTGACACGCCTCATCTCGTCCTCGTCCTCGAGGTCGAAGAGCGGCGAGACATGGAAATTGCCGTCTCCGACATGGCCGACGATATTGGCCATGATGCCGAGCTCGGCCACGTCCCGCTGGGCTGCCTCGACGCATTCGGCAAGGCGCGAGATCGGCACGCAGACATCGGTCGCGAATGTGGTGGCGCCCGGTCTCAGCGCCAGGCTCGCCCAATAGATATTGTGGCGCGCCTTCCATAGCTTGGAACGTTCCTCGGCTTTCGTCGCCCAGGTGAAGGGTCCCCCGCCGAGCTCGGCCGCGATCTCGCCGAAACGCTCCGACTGCTCCTTGACGCCGGCTTCGCTGCCGTGGAACTCGAGAAACAGCATCGGCGTCTCGGCGAGATCGAGCTTGGAATACAGGTTGACGGCTCGCACCGAGAGTGCGTCGAGGAGCTCGATGCGGGCGACCGGCAACCCCGATTGGATCGTCATGATGGTCGCGTCGCAGGCCGCCTTGACGCTGGGGAAAGGGCAGATTCCCGCCGCCATCGCCTCGGGGATGCCCTGCAGCTTGAGGGTGAGCTCGGTGATCAGGCCGAGCGTGCCTTCGGAGCCGATGAACAGCCGCGTCAGATCATAGCCGGACGAGGATTTCTTGGCGCGCGTCGCCGTGGTGACGATCTCGCCGCTCGGCAGGACGGCTTTGAGCGACAGCACATTGTCCTTCATCGTGCCGTAGCGAACCGCGTTGGTGCCGGAGGCGCGCGTCGCCGCCATGCCGCCGAGCGAGGCGTTGGCGCCGGGGTCGATCGGGAAGAACAGGCCGTCATTGCGCAGATGGGTGTTGAGGTCCTCGCGGGTCACGCCCGGCTCGATCACGCAGTCGAGATCCTCGGCGTGCACGGCAAGCACCTTGTTCATCCGCGACAGGTCGACCGAGACGCCGCCATAGGGCGCGTTGATGTGCCCCTCGAGCGAGGTGCCCGTGCCGAAAGGGATCAGCGGCATGCGAAAACTGGCGCAGACGCCTATGATCTCGACGCAGTCCTGCGTGCTTTCGGCGAATACCACGGCGTCCGGCGCCTCGTTCTTCTGCCAGGTCAGCGTATTGGCATGCTGCTCGCGCACCGCCCGCGAGGTGACGAGGCGGTTGCCGAAGCGCTTGGCGAGCTCCTCGGTGACCTTGGCGATGGTCGCTTCGTCCACCCTGACGAAGGCGCGCGAAGGATCGGGCATATGGGTCATGTTCGGCGGACCTTCATCTCAAATCGCGTCTCTCTTCATGTGCAGCGGGAACATGGTCTTGCCAAGGCTTTACTGTTCGCTTGATACTACCGGCAAGAGCCAAGGCTTGAAAACTCGGCTGTTGGAAACTCGGCTATTGGACGAGGGCAGCCCAGGGCCTTGGCGAGGAGCGTGCGGCGAATGGCCGAAAACATCGAGGCGCCCGTCCTGTTCTTCGCGCCCTTCGTGTCGACGGCGATGCGCGTCGAGCCGCAATGGATCGACTATAACGGCCATCTCAACGTCGCCTACTACCTGTTGCTCTTCGATCGCGCCGTCGACGAGTGCTACGGACTCCTCGGAATCGGGGAGGATTATGCCAAGACGCGCAACGCCTCGCTGTTCGTGGCCGAGGCGCATCTGGGCTATCGCCGCGAGCTCAAGGTCGGCGACCCGGTGCGTGTGACGCTGCAACTCCTCGATTTCGACGATAAGCGACTGCATTATTGCATGGAGATGCGCCACGCCCATGAGGGTTGGCTCGCGGCGACCTGCGAGAACATGTCGCTGCATGTCGACACGGCGTCGCGCCGCGTCGCGGCCTTTCCCGACGACATCCTGGCCGGTCTCGCCTTGCTGAAGGCCGCCCATTCGCGCCTCGCCCGGCCCGAGCATGCCGGCCGGCGCATCGCCATGCGCCAAGGGGGCTCGGAGGGGGGCTCGGAGGTGGAGGGTCAGAGACGGCACTGAAGCGTCCATCCTGGCTCGCCCTTACAGCTCTTGCCCAACGGCTCGGAAGTCAGGCTGGCGTGACTACGCTTGGTATCTGAAAATCGAAGCGTGGCGCTGATTGTCTCCCTCCCTCGCCAAGCGCTGCGGCGTTCACCCATCGGCGCTGGGCGCTCATCCCTCAACCCGAGCGGGAG
>JBIOEK010000123.1:0-9263 GCA_044445925.1 Hyphomicrobiales bacterium | reverse complement strand
GGTGCCGCTCGCCTGGTCGATGCGGTTGTCGAGAAAATCGAGCTTGCCTTTCCGCGTGGGCTCCTTCTCGTTGGTCAATGCCACAAAGGCATCACCGGTCTCTTCCGAGATGCGGGTACCGTTCAGCCCGGCCGCCAGATAGTCGAGATAGGAGCGCTCGTCGACGTCGAAATAGAAATAGATCGGGTCGGTCGTCACGATGTTGGTGAGCAGCGTGTCATTGGCGTTGACGAGGTTGCCCGGAGTAACCAGGCGGCGCGAGATGCGTCCGGCGAGCGGGGCGCGGATCTCGGTAAATTCCATGTCGAGCTTGGCGCGATCGAGCGCAGCCTGGGCACGGTCGGCCTCGGCGCGCGTCGTCAGCAATGTCTGGCGGCGCTGATCGAAAATCTGTTCCGTCACATTGCCGGATTTGCGCAGGGCCTCGGCGCGATCGAGATCGGTTTGCGCGAAATCGAGGCGCGCCTTCGCCGATTTGAGATCGGCCTCGGCCTGCTCGAGGGCCGTCCAGTAGGGACGCTGATCGATCAGGAAGAGCAGATCGCCCGCCTTCACCAGGGCACCGTCGACGAACTGCACCTTGTCGAGATAGCCAGATACGCGCGCCCTGATGTCGACCTGGCCAACCGCATCGAAACGGCCGATGAACTCGTCCCATTCCTGCACGTCCTTGACGACGGGCTTGGCGACCGTGACCACGGGCGGCGGGTTGGCCGCCTGGGCATAGGCGTCGACCGGGTGGCAATACGCAATGAGTATTGCGGCGTAGAGTAGTTCGACAGCTCTCGATCTCGAATGGAGCATGGGTCCGCTTTCAAACGCCAATAGTCGAATGCGCTATTCACCACGAGATCGAAATAAGGCACGATCACGCAGATTTGATGATGCGGCGCGCCGCATCTTGAGGCTCTAAACCGTCAGCACGACATAGTCCTGCTCGATCGAGACCGGAAAGGTCTCGACCGCATACGGCCCCTCGGCCAGCCGGCCGCCGGGCTCGACTGCGACCTCGTAGCTCGTGGCCCTGACCTTTTCGGGATCGCACCAGGACTTTCCGGTCCTGATATCGAATTCCCATCCATGCCAGGGGCAGCGCAGGATCTCGCCCGGCCGCGAATAGGCGTAGCGGCCGGGCTCGCCGGCCTCGACGAGACCGGTGAGACTGCCTTCGCATAGGCTGCCGCCGCGATGCGGACAGCGATCGAGGAGCGCGAACAGCTCTCCGCCTATGTTGAACACCGCGACCTTGCGCCCCTTCACCATGACCAGCTTGCGGGAGCCGGGCGGCAGCTCATCGAGGGGCGCCACCACATGCTTGGCCATCTAAGGGGTCCGGTAGAGGGCGAGCGCATTGGTGAGGAACAGCTTGTCGCGCTGCTCCTGCGTCACGCCGCCGGGCAGCACCTGCACCGGATCGTCGAAATCCCAATGCGGATAATCCGATGCGTAGAGCACGCGGTCCCAGCCGATCCATTCGAGGAGGTCGAGAAGATGGCGCGGCCGCTCCGGCTCTTCCATCGGCTGCGTCGTGATGAAGACATGGTCGCGGATATATTCGGAAGGCAGGCGCTTCAGTGCCGGGTTTTCGGCCTTGAGCTTTCTCCAATGCGCATCGAGCCGCCAGGTCAATGACGGCAACCAGCCAAAGCCGCTCTCGATGAAGACGACGCGAAGGGCCGGGAATTTCTCGAAGACCCCTTCGAGCACCATGCTGGTCATCTGCGATTGGCAGGACTGGGCATGGCCCGCCATCTCCTCGATATAGTAGGACGGCCAGCCGCTCGAGGTGATCGGGAAGCCGCTATTGCCGAAGGCGTGGATGCCGACCGGCAGGCCGGCGCGGCAGGCTGCCTCGTAGATCGGCCAATAGCAGCGGTTGCCGAGCGGCTGGGCGGTGCGGCTCAGCAGGAAGACCTGCACGAAATTCGGATCGCCGGCGAGCCGGTCGATCTCGGCCACGGATGCGGCGCCATGCTCATAGGCGACCAGGATCGAGCCCTTGAGGCGCGCATCCTTCGAGGTCCATTCGGCGACCTGCCAATCATTGACAGCGCGGCACATGGCGATGCTCTGGTCGGGGTTCTGGTAATTCCCCGGATGCGGGTTGATGACGGTGAGAACGCCGAGCTCCACATGGTTCGGATCGAGATGCTGCTCTTGCATGAAGTCGAGGCGGCTTCCCGGCCTGCCCCCGCCCGGCGGCCAGGCATCGCGCCTCGCGGCATCGGGTTGCCCCTTGGGATAGTTGGGGCCTTGATAGATGCCTTGCCGACGGCGCGCGCCGAAGTTCTCGAAATGCTCACGCCAACGCTTGTCCATAAAGGGAAAGAGATCGCTGATGCTGTTGGGGAGGGGATGCAGGTCGCAATCGGCGACCTTGAATCGCGTCCCGCGGTCGAAGGCGATCTCTCGTCCAGGCCTCGCATGGATATTCATGGCACCGTCTCCATCAGGCGCGGATAGGTCTCGCGGGGATTGTCGATGAGGATCTTGCGCAGGAGCCGCTCGGGCAAACCATCCGGCAAGGCCTCCTCGCCATCGAACTGCCAATGGGGATAGTCGCTCGAGAACAAGAGCAGCTTGTCCGATCCCATATGCTCCAAGATGCGCTCGAATTGCGCGGGGTTCGGCGGCGCATCGCAAGGTTGGAGCGTCAGCCTCACCTGATCGCGCACGATCTCGAAGGGCGGCCGGTCGACCCAGGGGACCTCCATGCGCAAGCCCCGCCAGAACTTGCCCAAATGCCAGAGATGAGCCGGCAGCCAGGTGAAGCCGGATTCGAGAAGCACGACGCGCAGCTCGGGGAATTTGGAGAACACGCCCTCGCAGATCAGGCTCGTGAGCTGCGTCTGGAAGGCCTGCGACTGGTTGACGTAATCCTCCGCGTAGTAGGAGGTCCAGCCGACCGGGGTCGTCGGATAGCGGAAGCTGCTCCCGGCGTGGAGGCCGACCGGCAGGCCGTGCCTGGCGGCCGCCGCGTAGATCGGCCAAAAATGGCGCTTGCCGAGCGGGGCATCCCCGGTGATCAGCATCAGGACCTGGACGAAGCGCCTGTCCTTGGCAAAGAACTCGATCTCGTCCACGGCGAGCTCGGGGCTCTGCATCGGCACCAGGATCGAGGCGCGCAGGCGCGGTTCCCGGTCGAGCCATTGGCGCGCCATCCAAAGATTGAGGGCCCGCGAAATTCCCGCCGCCATGTCCTCGCTGAAGAGCATCTGCACGCCATAGAGGCAATTGCAGATCGCCAGGCTCGTTTCCCAGGGGTCGAGCGCTTCGGCGCGCAGCCGCTCCAGTGTGCCCGCGGCCTTGCCTTTCGCCGGGCGCCAATCCTGCCGCGCCGAGATCGGGGCGCCGGGGGGATAGTTCATGGTCTCGAGCTCATGCAGCCCGGCCTGCCGCACCCTCTCGCTCCAATGGTCGGAGAGATAGGGCGCGAGATCGGCAAGCCCCGACAAGGCCGGATGGATGTCGCAATCGATGGCGCCGATCCGGGGAGGCTTCACGAGCCCGATCCTTTCAGCATCTCGCCTTGGACGCCGCTCCGGACGCCGCCAAGGCGCCCGAACGCGTCACGAGCGATACCTATAGCAGAATATGGGCCCCGCATCATCGTTTGGGGAAGGGGCATGCCGGGGCGAAGGCGCGCCTTCGACGCCCAAGGAACACCAAGGGCTCAGGCCACAGGCAAGCGCGTCTCGATGAGGCGGGCAAAGAGGCTCGCGCCCACCGGCAGGATGGCGTCGTCGAGGACGAAGCCCGGATTATGCACGGGCACCGAGCCTTCATGGCCGAGCCAGAAATAGGCGCCCGGCACCGCGCGCAGCATATCGGCGAAATCCTCGCTCCCCATTTTCGGCCGAGGCGTCATCGAGACGTTGTGCGCGCCCACGATCTCTTGCGCCACCTTGGCGACCAGCTCGGACTGCTCAAGGTGATTGTCGAGCACCGAGAATATGTCCGAGATGGAGACATCGATCTCGACCGAAAAGCTCGTCGCGATGCCGGCCGCGATGGTGCGCATGCGCTCACGCGCCAGCGCCCGGATCTCGTCCGAGAAGGCGCGGATCGTGCCGGCGAGCCTCGCATCGTCCGGAATGACGTTATAGGCAGAGCCCGCGTGGAATTGCGTGATCGAAACCACCGCCGCCTCGAGCGGGTCGGCATTGCGGCTGACGATGGTTTGCAAGGCTTGGCCGAGCGTCATCGCCGCGACGATGGGATCCCTCGAAAAATGCGGCATGGCTCCGTGGCTGCCATAGCCCTTGACCGTGATGTCGAAGAAATCGGCTCCCGCCATGGCGGGCCCCGGCAAGACCGCCACCTGGCGGGGTGCGAGATCCGGCGCATTATGCAGCCCGTAAACCTCGTCACAGGGGAACCTGTCGAACAGCCCGTCGCCCAGCATGGCCCGCGCCCCGCCGAGGCCCTCTTCGGCAGGCTGGAAGATCAAGATCGCGGCGCCGTCGAAATTGCGCGTCTCGGCGAGGTAGCGGGCGGTGCCGAGCAGGATCGTCGTATGCCCGTCATGGCCACAGCCATGGAAACGGTCGGGAATGGTGGAGCGCCACGGCAGATTGGTGCTCTCCTGCATAGGCAGGGCATCCATATCGGCCCGCAGGCCGACGCGGCGGCCATTATCCTTGCGCCCTTTCACCACGCCGACGACCCCGGTGCCGCCGATGCCGCGATGCACCTCGATGCCCCAATCCTCGAGCTTGCGGGCGATGATTGCCGAGGTCCGCTTTTCCTCGAAGCCGATCTCGGGATGGGCATGCAAATCCCGGCGAATGGCAGTGAGCTCCGCGGCATAGCTGTCGATCAGGTCGATATTGGGCATGGGGTTTTCCGAATTGAGGCATCCGTCATCGATGCGAGGCCTGTTCGACTAGGCCGGAGAGGTCTCGTCGCGCCGGATGGTCTTGCTGGCGCGTGATGAGTGGCGCAAGCGCCCGTTGCGCGTCAAGGCTCCTGCTGACCGAGCGACCCATTGCTGCTAAGCATCAATGCGGTCTCGTGGGGGGACCGACCCTCATGCCAATCGACAGGATGTGACATGGCGCTGAGATTGCTCGTGGTCGATGGCAATGTGCAGGCGGCGCGCGAGGCGCATGGGTCGAGCTACGGGAAGACCCCTTCGCAATCCTATGCCGATACGTTGCGGATGCTTGCGCCGGACGCCGTCTGCGACATCTGCCTGCCGGCCGATCGCGGAGCCAATCTGCCGAACGCCAAGGGGCTCGAGGATTATGACGGCATCGCCATCACCGGCTCGGCGCTCAACGTCTATGACGGGGGCGAGGCGGTCGAGCGCCAGCTCGAGCTCGCGAGAGCGATCTATGCCTCGAGAACTGCGTTTTTCGGCTCGTGCTGGGGGCTGCAGCTCGCGACGGCCGCGAGCGGCGGCACGGTGGTCAAAAACCCGCTCGGGCGTGAAATCGGCATCGCCCGCAATATCGCGCTGACCGAGGCCGGGGCGAGGCACAAGCTGCTCGACGGCCGGCCCGCGGCCTTCGATGCCCCTTGCACGCACGTCGATATCGTCGCCGTTCCACCGGGCGAGAGCACCATCCTCGCCTTCAACCGCTTCTCCAACGTTCAGGCGGCCGAGATCCGCCATGAAGGCGGCTTGTTCTGGGGCGTGCAGTATCATCCGGAATTCACGCTCGGCGAATTGGCCTCGATCCTCGGACGCCGGACCAGGCCCCTGACGCAGGAGGGCTTGTTCGCCGACGAGGCCGAGGGCCGGGCCTATTGCGCCGATCTGCGCGCGCTCGACGAGGATCCGGGGCGGCGCGACATCGCCTTCAGGCTCGGCGTCCAGCCCGAGCTCCTCGATGCCGAGTTGCGGCTGACGGAATTGCGCAACTGGATCGCGCATCTCGTGCGGCCCGAGAAGTCGCGCCGAGGCAGGGCGTAGCCGGCCGAGCCGGAGCTCATCGTCGCATGGCAGGACGAGCCGGCATGAAGGAAACCGAGCGCACGCGATTGAATCGCGCCTGGAGAAGGGCGGTCAAGCGGCCGCTCGGCCCGGCCGCGTCGAAATCTTCCGCCGCCCGCCGCCCGAGCTAAGCCAGCCTGTCACCCGGTTGAGGGGCCCGGGCCCCTCGTCGATCGGGGCTGGGGTCGATCAATTCAACGGCAGCGATGGTAGCGGCAATGGCGAAACCTGTAAGGGTGTCGGTGCCCACGGCGATAGCGATAGCCTGCCCGCTGCGGGACGCCGAGCACGCCCTTGACGCCACCTACGACGCCGCCGGTCACGCCACCGACCGCGCCACCGACCACGGCGCCTGCCGGACCTGCCGCCTTGCCGCCAGCCGCAGCTCCCTCGGCCGCGCCGCGTCCGATGCCCTGAGCCTGAGCGGCGAGCGGCACGGCGAACATGGCGATAACCGCGGCGAGCCTCAAGAATTGCTTGGTCACGAAGCCTCTCCTTCGAAAACGGGTTTCCCTATAACTCGCAACGCCCCAGAATGTTCCCTGGGCGCGCCGCATCTCGCCGGGACGGGAAGGCGAGCTAGCCCTCGACCGCCTTCAGATGTCTGATCGGCCGCCCGGGCGCGATCATCTGCGCGGCCGCGATGATGGCCTGCGCATCGATGCCGAAATGCCGGTAGAGGTCGGCAATGGTGCCGGTCTGCCCGAAATGCTCGACGCCGAGCGAGCGCGTCCGATGGCCCATGACCGAGCCGAGCCAGGCGAGCGTCGCCGGATGGCCGTCGAGCACGGTGACCAGGCCGCAATGGGGGGGCAGCTCCGCGAGCAGCCGCTCGATATGGCATCTCGCATGCACGAGCCCCCGCTCGCGGGCCCGCTGAGCCGCGGTCCAGCCGGCGTTGAGCCGATCGGCCGAGGTGACCGCGAGAAGCCCGACATCGCGCCGGTCCTCGGCCATCAGCCCGACTGCCTCGATGGCTTCGGGGGCGACCGCCCCGGCATAGGCGATGACGACCTGGGCGTTCGGACCCGGCTTGCGCAGCCAATAGGCGCCGTCGATGATATCGTCGCGTAGCGTCGCCGTGATCTCGCGCGGCGGTTGCTCGATGTTGCGGGTGGAGAGCCGCAGATAGACCGAGCCTCCGGTCTCGTCGCGCAGCCAGGATCTTTCCTCGACGTCGGGCTCGCTCCGCTCGGGCTCGGCGGAGCGCTGCAGATAGTCGAAGGCGAAGCGCAAGATCACCGAAAGCTCGTCGACGAAGCCCGGCTCGAAGGCTGCGAGCCCATCCTGGGCCATGCCGATCAGCGGCGTGCCGATCGATTGATGCGCCCCGCCCTCGGGCGCGAGCGTCACACCGGAGGGCGTGGCGACGAGGATGAAGCGGGCATCCTGGTAGCAGGCATAGTTCAAGGCATCGAGACCGCGGGCGATGAAAGGATCATAGAGCGTGCCGATCGGGATCAGCCGCTCGCCGAACAGCGAATGCGACAGGCCGAGCGCCGAAAGCAGGATGAACAGATTCATCTCGGCTATGCCGAGCTCGAGATGCTGTCCCTTGGGCGAGAAGTCCCAGTTGAAGGTCGAGGGGATCCGCTCGGCCTTGAACACGTCCTTCATATCCTTGCGGGCGAACAGGCCGCGACGATTGACGAAGGCGCCGAGATTGGTCGAGACGGTCACATCGGGCGAGGTCGTGACGATGCGGTCGGCGAGCTTCTCGTTCGAACGGGCAAGCTCGTTCAAGAGGAGGCCGAAGCCCTGCTGCGTCGACATGCGCGCCTGGCTCGGCGTCACGAGCTCGGCCGGAACCGACAGGCGCGGCGCGCTAAGGCGCCGCCTGCCTTGGGCGATGAAGGGCACCTCGCGCAGGAAGCGCTCGATCGCCTCGGCGCTAAGCTTCATGGCCTCGAACTTGTCCCATTCATGGCCCTCCCGCACGCCGATGCTGTCGCGGTACTGGGCGAGCTGGGCCGGCGTGAGCAGGCCCGCATGATTGTCCTTATGGCCGGCGAGCGGCAGGCCGAAACCCTTGATCGTGTAGGCGATGAATACGGTCGGGCGGTCATGATCGATCGATTCGAAGGCGTGCAGCAGGTTCGGCAGGTCATGCCCACCGAGATTGCCCATGAGCCTCGCCAGCTCCTCGTCCGAGCGGCGCTCGATGAGGCTCGTCATGTCGCCCTGGTCGCCGAGATCATCGAGGAGGCGCTTGCGCCAGGCAGCGCCCCCCTGGAAGGTGAGCGCCGAGTAGACTTGGTTCGGCGCCATGTCGATCCATTGCCGCAGCTTCTCGCCGCCTGGCTCCTTGAAGGCCGCTTCCTGCAGCGAGCCGTATTTCAGGATCACCACCTCCCAGCCGAAGGCGCGGAAGATCGCTTCGAAGCGGGCATAGAGGCCCTCGCGGATGACCGCGTCGAGGCTCTGGCGGTTATAATCGATGATCCACCAGCAATTGCGCACGCCCTGCTTCCAGCCTTCGAGCAGCGCCTCGAAGATGTTGCCTTCGTCCATCTCGGCATCGCCGACGAGCGCGATCATGCGTCCTTCCGGCCTGTCCTTGGCCCAGCCATGCGCCTTGACGTAATCCTGGACCAGGCTCGCAAACAGCGTCTGCGCCACGCCCAACCCGACGGAGCCGGTCGAGAAATCGACATCGTCCACATCCTTGGTGCGCGACGGATAGGACTGGGCGCCCCTGAAGCCTCGGAAATTCTCGAGCTTCTCGCGCGTCTGGTTGCCGAAGAGGTAGTGGATCGCGTGGAAGATCGGGCTCGCATGCGGCTTCACCGCCACGCGGTCCTGCGGGCGCAGCACCGCGAAATAAAGCGCCGTGAGGATGGTCGACAGCGAGGCCGATGAGGCCTGGTGACCGCCGACCTTCAGCCCTTCCTCGCCGGCGCGCAGATGGTTGGCGTTGTGGATCGTGAAGGTCGAGAGCCACAACACCTTGCGCTCGAGCTCGATGAGAAAGGGAAGTCGCTCGTCCATGATCTTGCATGACATCCGAGATTATCGGCGCTTGCGCCTGGGTCGTCCCGAACGGGACGATGCACGCGAATTCGAGTTCCGTAAAGGCTGGAACCCAGCCTCCCCACGGCTCGGAGTTCAGGCAAGCGTTCCAAGAAAGGATGCCGGGGAGAGTGGTGGAGAGGGTAAGGGCTGCAAAGACCCCGCTTGACACGAAACGATCCCCCCAGCCGGCCCTCCCCCCGGCTTCAAGTCCGGCCTCGGCGCTGGGAATTGCGAAGCCGGGGGTCGAGCCACCCTCCCCTCTTCGCGGGGGGAGAGAGACGATCGACGCCAACCAGCTTGCATATAATTGCGT
>JBIOEK010000122.1:0-9308 GCA_044445925.1 Hyphomicrobiales bacterium | reverse complement strand
TTAAGCGAACCGGCTAACGAGCAGGAGATCTCCCAATGGGCATGGTCACGACATCATCTTCCCGATCGGTTCTCGTGGCGCTCGCCGCTCTCTTCGCGCCCGACGGCAAGGCTCTCGCCGCCGGGCCACCGCCCTTCGACAAGATGACGCAATGCCTCGACGGCGGCCTGCCCTACAGGGTCGGGACGCATATGTGCACCTCCAAGGGCATCGTGCAGATTTGCCTGCGGGCCGACCAGACCTACGGCGTGAAGGGCATTTACACCTATGATCGCAAGGCCAAGGACGCCTCGATTTTCGACAAGGCGCATTGGATTGCGACGACCTCTCCGCAATGCGGGGAGGGCAGCCAGGGCAAGATCTACACGACCAGCAATCCGAAGCGATAGCCGCCGATCGCTCTCCCGGCTCCTGCCGCGCCGGGGCCTATGTCGGGCGCCCGAACACGCCCACCAGCTCCAGATGCGCGCTATAACGGAACTGATCGACGGGCGTGACGGCCTCGAGGCGATAGCCGCCCGACACGAGGGTCGCCGCGTCGCGCGCGAAGGTCGAGGGGTTGCACGAGACATAGACGATGCGGGGCAGGCGCGAGCGCGCCAGCTCCCGCATTTGCGCCTGCGCTCCTTGGCGCGGCGGATCGAGGACGACGGCATCGCAGCCCTCGAGCTCGGCCGGCAGCAGGGGGCGGCGGAACAGGTCGCGCGCCTCCGCCGCGAGCGGCTTCAACCCCTGCGCTTGGCGGGCGGCCCTCGAAAGCGCGGCGACTGCCGCGGCGTCCAGGTCATAGGCGCGGATTTGCACTTTCCTTGCCAGCCGCAGCGCGAAAGGGCCGATGCCGCAGAACAGCTCCGCGACGCGACGGGAGTTTCCGATCGCCGCGCCGACGAGGCTTGCGAGCCTCTCTTCGCCGAGCGCCGTTGCCTGCAGGAAGGCGCCTGGCGGCGGCAGGAGGCGGCAGCCCGCGACCATGAGCAGCGGCTGGCGCCGCTCGACGATCAGCTCATGGTGGTTCGAGAGCCGCGCCAGGTCGTGACGTTCAGCGAGCACGATGGCGCGCGCGCGCTCGGAGGCAGCGAGCGGACCATGGCCTGTGAGCGAAATGTCGAGCCCCGTTTCGGTCGCGGTGATGCCGATATCGAGCGGCTTTGCGGCTTTCGCCAAGGTCTTGGCGATATCGGCGGCGATGCGCGGCGCCGCAGCGAGCGACGGCGCGAGGATCGGGCAAGCCTCGATGGCGATGAGCTCGTGGGAGGCCGCCCGCATGAAGCCCGCGCGGGCGCCGGGGCCCTCGCCCCGCGCATGGAAGGTGACGCGGCGGCGGCCGGCGCCGTGCGCGTCGACGGTCGGCGCCACGAGCGCGTCGAGGTCTTGCGCCGCGAAACCTCGGGATGCGAGCGCCGCCACCACGAGCTTGCGCTTCCAGGCGAGATAGGATTCGGGCCGCCAATGCTGCAGCTTGCACCCCCCGCAAGCCCCAAAATGGCGGCAGATGGGGGTGACGCGGTCCGGGCTTTCCCGCTCGATCGAGACGAGCTTCAGCCGGCCAGCCTCCGCCTCGACGGCCACTTCCTCCCCCGGCAGGGCGAAGGCGACCTGCAGCTCCCCGCGCGGGTCCTCGAGCACGCCTTCGCCGCGCGGCCCCATGCGCTCGATGACGAGGGTCTCACCCACGCGTCGCCCCGATCAGGAATTCGCGATTGCCGTCGCCCCCCGCGATCGGCGAAATCAGGGTGCCGACGACCGTCCAGCCGAGCTCGCCGAGTCTCGTCCCGATGCGTCGGCACGCCTCGTCATGCACGGCCGCATCGCGTACCACCCCCTTCTTGAGATGGGCGCGCCCCGCCTCGAATTGCGGCTTGACCAGCGCCACAAGCCGGGCTCGCGGCGCCGCCAGCCTGCTCGCCGCGGGCAGCACGGCGGCAAGCGAAGTGAAGCTCACATCGATCACGACGAGCGTCGGCGCCTCGCCATCGGGCATCGTCTCGAGATTACGAATATCGCAGCCCTCGAGCGAGATGAGGCGCGGCTCGAACGAAAGGCTCGCATGCAGCTGGCCATGGCCGACATCCACGGCGACCACCCGTCGCGCCCCGCGCAGAAGCAGCACATGCGTGAAGCCGCCGGTCGAGGCGCCGACATCGAGGCAAACTCGGTCTGAGGGATCGAAGCCGAAGGCGTCGAGCGCGGCTTCGAGCTTCAGGCCGCCTCGCGACACGAAGGGATGAGGCAGCGAAGCCTCGATCGCCGCATCGGCGCGAAGCCGGGCGGAGGGCTTCGCGACCGGCGCGCCATCAGCCTTCACCAAGCCCGCCTCGATCGCGGCCCTGGCGCGCGCGCGGCTTTCGAAATAGCCGCGCTCGACCAGCAGGATATCGGCACGCTTGCTCTCGCCCATGCTGGTCGCATACTAGGGGCTGGCTCGCAGGTCGAGCCGGGACATCGCCCTGGGTGCCAAGGGGAGGCGCGGATGACAATGGGATTTCGGGCTGCCTGCCTCCTCGCATGCTTGAGCATGCCGGGCGCCGCGCTCTCTGCGCCCCGGCCTGCGCCCCGGCCTGCGCCCTCGCCCGCGACGCCGGAACCGGGCTGGACCCTGGCGCGCGCAAAAGACGCGCTCAACCTATCCTACGGGATGCCGAACGGCGCCGACACGATCATCGCCTTCGCCTGCGTGCCGAGAAGCGGCGATGTCACCATCCGCCTGCCCAAGGTGCCCGGCAAGGCCGCGGTCGACCAGAGCCAGCCAGTGTCGCTTACCATCGGGGGCGTCAAATCGAGCTTCGCTGGAACGGTCATCGAGGATCAAGACGGCGAGATGATGCTCCAGGTGACTGTGCCCTCGCGCACTCCGATGTTCACGGCGCTCGCCGGCCCCGGCGGGATGAGGATCGAGAGCAAGGGCTTCAACAAGATCGTGCCGCTGAGGGGGATCGGCGAGAAGCTCAGGCAGTTTCTAGCCGGTTGCCGCAAGGGGTGATCCTCGATCCGCCGCGACGATGAAATCTTGCGCCAACCTGTTCGAAATCTCGCGCC
Organism: Hyphomicrobiales bacterium; assembly: GCA_044445925.1. Lineage (GTDB taxonomy): Bacteria > Pseudomonadota > Alphaproteobacteria > Rhizobiales > Beijerinckiaceae > GAS188. The sequence goes on along the minus strand of JBIOEK010000122.1, from coordinate 6,272 downwards.
GACCTTGACAAAAGCAGCCGCCCGGCCCAGATCGAGCTTGGCCGCTCGATGCGGCAACGGCGTTATGGCCGCGTGAACGATCGACCGCTGAGGCGGCATTCGTCCTGCCCGATGCCCGATAAGACTTAAACCGAAGTCGGGCACGCACGATCTTCATCCAGTCCTTATGACGTGGCGCGGGCCCGCAGGGCCCGTTCAGGCTGCGTCGACCCGAAAGTACAAGCTTTGACCAATTTCAACGAGCTCGGCCTCGTGGCGCCCCTATTGAAAGCGCTCGCAACCGAGAACTATGTCGTCCCGACGCCGATCCAGTTGCAGGCGATCCCCCAGATCCTTGCGGGCAAGGACCTGCTTGGAATCGCCCAGACCGGCACCGGCAAGACGGCCGCCTTTGCGCTGCCCATGCTGCAGCGCCTCGCGGCCGAAGGCCGGCGACCCGAGTCGCGGACCTGCCGGGCCCTGATCCTGACACCGACCCGCGAGCTTGCGAGCCAGATCGCCGAGAGCTTCAGGACCTATGGCCGGCATATGAACCTCACCACCGCCGTCGTCTTCGGCGGCGTCTCCGGCCGGCCGCAAGTGCAGGCGCTGGGGCGCGGCGTCGATATCCTGATCGCGACGCCCGGCCGCCTCATCGACCATCTCGACAGCCGGGCGCTGCGACTCGATCGCGTCGAGATCCTCGTGCTCGACGAGGCCGACCAGATGCTCGACATGGGTTTCATCCATGCCATCAGGCGCATCGTGCCGAAGCTGCCGAAAATCCGCCAGAGCCTGTTCTTCTCGGCCACCATGCCGCGCGATATCGCGGTGCTGGCGGACGAATTGCTGCGCGATCCCGTCAAGGTCGCGGTCACCCCGGTGGCGACGACGGTCGACAAGGTCGACCAGCGCGTCATCTTCGTCGAGACGGCGAGGAAGCGCGCCCTGCTCGCCGACATCCTGCGCGACGAGGAGATGGCGCGTGTCCTCGTATTCACGCGCACCAAGCACGGCGCGGATCGCGTCGTGAAGCATCTCGAAGGGGCCGGGATCGACTCCGCCGCCATCCATGGCAACAAGAGCCAGAGCCAGCGCGAGCGCGCCCTCGAGGCATTCAAGTCGGGGCGCCCCAAGGTGCTGATCGCCACCGATATCGCGGCGCGCGGCATCGATATCGACGCCGTCTCGCATGTGGTGAATTTCGACCTGCCGCACGTGCCTGAATCCTATGTGCATCGCATCGGCCGCACGGCGCGCGCGGGCGCCGCCGGCGTGGCGATCTCCTTCTGCGACGCCGAGGAGAAGGCCCTGTTGCGGGACATCGAGAAGCTGATCCGCAAGCAGCTGCCCGCGAGCGGCTCGGTCGCCGCGAGCTCTGGCTCCGCCGCGACGGCTCGGCCGTCGCCGCGTCAGGGGCGAGCGAATATTGGGCGAGCAAATGACGGGCGAGCGAACGAGGGACGTCCGCATGCGCAAGGGCAGCGGCCGCAGGGCCAATCCCAGCACGGTCCACGCGAGCTCCACCATGGCCGCCCGCCGGCCCGGCAAGGGCAGGCCCGCCAAGGCTATGCCGGCTCCCATGGCGCGTCCCATGGCGGGTCCTCCCATGGAGGCCAAAGCGCAGGCCGAGGGGCGGGCCAGGTCGCCACGTCGCAAGGAAAGCCGCCGGGCAAGCGCTCGCATTTCCGTCCGCGCCCTGCCCGATAGGGCGACCGAACTCGGCGATTGCGCGGCTAACGCCGTGCGGCGCAGCAAGAAGGGTTGCGGTCGCGGGCCTCATCGACACTCATTATCGTCGCGGATAGCTCGGTCCGTGGCGTCGATCCTGGAGCGCGACGCGTTCAGGTTGGATCGTTCGAACTGGCGCCGAACTCAATCTCTTTGCTTCAGCGCATGATCTAGTGCCTGTTCACATTTGGGCACCAAGAACTTACGTTTTTCAGCGATTGCGACGCTGATGGCGTCAGTCGGGGGATAGGCGTGCCGGGCCGCCGGGAGAATGCGAACCTCAACCCTATCACTCTGAAATCTATCGGCTTTCAGGGGCGAAGCCGCTCGCGCCGCGGCGATCATCCGGCTCGAGAATGTTGAGGAATATTGATTTTCAACATTGCATGCCGCGATTCTGGTAGCCGGCTATTTGAGGCGGACCCTCCTGGCCTGGCGGCGTATCGAAATGTCGATTTCGTTCAGCTGCCGTTTGGATTTCGGCCTGTATGGTCTTTCGTTGCGTGGCTCCGGAGGGAGCTCCGGGCTCGCGCGCGGGAAAGAAGACGGGACAAGACGCACCGGGAAGAGCGCATTCGGCGCCTCGGCGCGAACAAGGATCACTTCGAGATTATCCGGCTGCAATCAACACGATGACCGACACCACGAGCTTCGCCCCGACCGAACGGGCCAGTAGCGTTGCGCGCCCGCGCCTGGGAGTGAGGGGCGTCACCGTGGCGTCGACCTTCGCAGTGTGGCTCGCTGCCGCGCTCGCCTGGCCGCTGAGCGGCCAGGTCGTGCCCTGGGACTCCAAGAACCATTTCTATCCGATGTTCCGCTATCTCGGCGCGACGCTCGCCGACGGTGTCTTGCCAAGCTGGAACCCCTTCCATTTCGCCGGCCATCCGACGATCGCGGATCCGCAGTCGCTGCTGTTCACGCCGACCATGGCGCTGTTCGCCTATCTGTCGCCGCACGCCTCGATGTTCGCCTTCGACGCGGTCGTCTATGCGCATCTGCTGGTCGGCGGTCTCGCAATCGGCCACCTCGGGCTGCGGCGCGGCTTTGCCGCCCCCGCGGCGCTCCTCGCTGCGGTGATGTTCATGATGGGCGGCTCGGCCGCCGCGCGCCTGCAGCATACGGGCATGATCTTCAGCTACGCCTTCCTGCCCTTGGCGCTCTTGGCGCTGGAGGAATGCCTGGATCGCCGCTCCTTCAGGCTCGCTTTCGGCTTCGGCGTGGCCGCCGGCCTGATGGCGCTCGGGCGCGACCAGATCGCTTATTTCGGCTGCCTGATTTTGATTGCCGCCGCCGCCGCCCATGCCTTCGAGAAGGGCCGGCCATTGACCTGGCTGAGAGAGCATTGGCTCCGCCTGGCGATCATGGGGGCGACGGGCGCCTCCATCATCGCCGTGCCGGTGATCCTGACCTTGCAATTCCTCAAGGGCTCGAACCGTCCCGAGATCGGCTATGGCCTCGCCGTGATGGGCTCGCTGCCGCCCCAGAGCTTGGCCACGCTCTTATTTCCCAATGTGTTCGGCACGCTCGACAATGGCGTCGACTATTGGGGCCCCGGCCCCATGACGGTAGCCTACGGCAGCTGGACCGACCGCTCGATCAACTATGTCTTCGCCGGCACGTTGCCTGCCCTGCTGCTCCTCTGGCACGGCCTTGCCGGACGCCGGGTGCTGGCGCGCGGCACGCGGTTTTTCGTCGTCTTGGCTTGTGTCGCCCTCATCTACGCGCTCGGCCGCTTCACGCCCGTTTTCGAGCCGATCTTCGATTTCTTGCCAGGCGTCAGCCTTTACCGGCGTCCGGCGGACGCGACCTTCATCATCAACTTCGCCTTCGCGATGCTCGCCGGCTACCTGCTCGACCGCTACTGTCGCGAGGGCCTGCCGAAGCTTCGCCTGCCCGGCGCACTCCCGGCCCTCTTCCTTGGCGCAGCCGTCACCTGCGCCTTCGCTGGGCTCGCCATCTCGCTCGACTACAGCATCAAGGCGGACCGGACAGGCTATGCGCTGCGCGAGATCTTCGCAGGGCTTGCGGTTGCCACGGCGGGTCTGTTGATCATGCTGAGAGCGGCGACGCCGCGGGCCCGCCTCGTCGCGGCGGCCGCAATCGTCGCCATCACCTCAGGCGAGCTGGCGCTGCGTCATGCGGCAAGCGCGATCGATGCCGAACCCGCCGCCTATTATTCGGCCTATGGGGCGATGAGCCCCTCCGAACGGGCAGGCCTTGCCGCGCTCAAGAAGGCCATCGCCGAGCGCCAGGAGGAGGGTGCGAGGCCGCGCGTCGAGATACTCGGGCTTCCGCATGGCTGGCAGAACGTCTCCATGATCGAGAAGATCGAGGACACGCTCGGCTACAACGCGCTGCGCATCGCCGATTACGAGCAATTGACGGGCGCCGGCGAAAACGCCGTCGATCTGCATTTGCGGCAATTCCCGGAAACCTTCCGCGGTTGGCGCAGCCGCCTGGCGAACCTGCTCGGCCTCGAATTCCTGGTGCTCGACCGGCCGATCGAGAAAATGCCGAACGACTATCCGAGGCCCGACGAGGTCGCGGAGATCTATGGCGGCCCCGACGTCTACGTCTATCGCCTCGGCAATGCGGCGCCGCGCGCTTATGTGGCAAACAAGCTGATCAGCGTCGATGAGAGCTCGGTAATCGAGAGCGGCGAGATTCCCGATTTCGACCGCTCCTACGAGGCCCTCATCGACGAGAGATCGCTCGACAACCTGCACGGCCGCTATGGGCTCGACGATTCCGAGGCGCCGGCGCGCGGCGAAGCCATGGTCCGCATCGTCTCCTATAAGCGCAACTGCGTGATCATCGAGGCCGACAGCGACCAACAGGGTATCCTCGTCCTGCATGACCTCTATTATCCGGGCTGGGAAGCGACCGTCGACAACCGGCCGGTGCCCATCCTGAAGACGAATCTCCTCTTCCGTGGCGTCGAGCTGCCACGAGGCCGCCACACCATTGCGTTTCGGTTCAACCCATTGTCGCCGAGCCATCTTCTCGAGGCTGCCCGCGACGCCTTTTCGAATGGGGGCCAGGGAACCGAACCGTGATGCTTGGCCGAAGCTTGCTGGTGTGCCGTCATCCGTCCGCCGCAATGATCTATCTTCTATCGGGGTCGCTCGCGGCGTTCCTCGGCGTCTCGCCGGTGCGCGCGCAGACAGCGGCGGCCGCGGCGCCTTCGTCACCTGCTCCGCCCGCCCAATCCACGCCGTCGACGACGCTCTTGCCTCGCACGGGCAGCGTGCTGTCGGTTGCGGCGCAGTTCTCGGGCGATCAGGGCCCGATCCGCTCGGGGCTCGAATGGCGTGTCTTCAAGGTGGCTCCGGACGGCGACGCCGCCATCGTGCAACGCTCGAAGGAGGGCATGCCGGTGTTCAATCTCGATCCCGGCGATTATGTGGTGCATCTGAGCTATGGCCTCGCCGGCGCCTCCAAGCGCGTGAAGGTCGGCGACGTTCCGGTTGCGGAGAAATTCACGCTGGCCGCCGGGGCTCTACGGCTCGCGGCGACGGTCGGAGACCAGCCGATCCCGCGCGCCAAGGTCAGCTATGCGATCTATCAGCCGGCACCCGGCGACCCCGAGGGCCATCAGCTGGTGAGCGGCATCCATTCGGGCGAGGCGGTGCGGCTGGCCGAGGGCGTCTATCATATCGTCTCGACCTATGGCGACACCAACGCGACGGTACGTGCCGACATAAAGGTCGAAAGCGGGAAATTGACCGACGCGACGCTGCGCCACCGGGCCGCGACCATGACCTTGAAGCTGGTCGAGACGGAGGGCGGCGAGGCGCTCGCCGATACCAATTGGAGCGTCTTCTCGCCGGGCGGCGATATCGTCCAGGAATCGGTCGGCGCTTTTGCCACCATGACGCTCGCCGAAGGCGTCTACAGCGTCGTCGCCCGTCATGCGGGCAAGACCTATCCGCGCGATTTCAAGGTGGAAACTGGCCGCGACGGCGATGTCGAGGTCTTGGCGAAAGATAACCCCAAGGACAACCCAGCAGCTAACCCGTAGCCAGATCCCGCGCCAAATCTCGCGGATTCGGCCGCGCACAGCCCGAATTCGTTGCGCAATTGCAACAATCTGCACCTAACTATGGAGGTTCTTGCCCCGTTCATGGCCGGACCAAGGCCGGATATTGACCTCGCACCCCCGGAATTGCATAAATTCCAGTAACGAGCCTGTGGTCGGCGGAACGCAACGCAGCGGCAGATCGGGATGCGATGAGGCTGACGGGAGAATTCGGGGCCAGTCGACCCTCGGTTGGCGCGACGCCATGGCTCGCTCAAGCCGGCATCGGCTTGCGGCCTTGCTTGGATTCTGTCTCCATTCGGCGGCTAGGCGCGGCCGATTTCGCGCCGAACTCGGCGCGGTCGGGCAGGTGACTGCGTCGCGGATGAGGGTCACGTCGCGAGGGCGCAGCTTCGCCGCGGTCGCGTTGCTGATGACCGCGGCTACGAGCTTCGCCTTCGCCCAGGTCGCGCCCGCGCCCCCGAGCGAGGCGCAGTTGCGCACCGACGCCGATCTCTTGTTCAAGCGCATGCTGGTCAAGCCG
>JBIOEK010000121.1:0-9323 GCA_044445925.1 Hyphomicrobiales bacterium | reverse complement strand
GAACGGGCAGCGCCAGGCTGCGGCCGCTGCTGCGCTCGCAAGATCTCGCGCGCAGCATCGCCGCCACGCGGGAGTTCCTGAGACGCTGCTTCTTCGTCCAGCCTGACGAGCTGACCTTCCAGGAAATGCTGGCTTACAACATGCTGGTGCCGCCCGAGGTCAGGCACCTCGTGCTCGGGCGCCCGGCGCATGCGGAGGAGGAGCTTCGCGGCATCCGCGTTCCGGTCCTCGTGACCATCGGCGACAAGGACGCGCTGGCTTCCCTCGAGGGCGCCCGCTACGCGGCATCCGTCTTCCCGCATGGGAAGCTCTCGATCTATCCGGATGTCGGCCATTCGCCCTTCTTCGAGGCTGCGGATCGCTTCAATGGCGAATTGGCGGATTTTGCCCGCGAGACGCTCGTCGCTCAATCAGGAACACAGTGGGGAGACGCACATCATGAACCGGCGTGAAGTCCTGAAGAGCGGCATTTCGGCCACGGCGGTCATGGCGGCGCCGAGCCTCTTGCGTGCCCAGGGGGCGAAGACGCTCAAATTCGTGCCGATCACCGATCTCGCCATCGTCGACCCGATCGTCACGAGCGCCCTCACCACTCGCTGTCACGCTTATCTGGTCTTCGATACGCTCTATGGCCTCGACAGCGACTATCAGGCCGTGCCGCAAATGCTGGAAGGCCATGCGATCGACGCCGACGGCAGGACCTGGACGTTGACGCTGCGCGAGGGGCTGCGCTTCCACGACAACGAGCCCGTCCTCGCCCGGGACGCGGTCGCCAGCGTTCAACGATGGGGAAAGCGCGACGCCTACGGGAGCGCGCTGTTCAAGGCGGTCGACGATGTCTCGGCGATCGACGATCGCACCATCCGCTTCCGCTTGAAGCGACCCTTCGCGCACCTGCCGAATGCGCTCGCAAAGACCGGACCCAACATGTCGGCGATCATGCCGGAGCGCCTCGCCCGCACCGACGCGGCCGTGCCCGTGAAGGAGGTGGTCGGGAGCGGACCTTTCCGCTTCCTCGCCGGCGAGCAGGTGCCGGGCTCGCGCATCGTCTACGAGCGCTTCGCCGGATATGTGCCGCGCGCCTCGGGCAAGATCGGCTTCTCGTCCGGCCCCAAGGTCGCGAAGGTCGATCGCGTCGAATGGACGATCATGCCTGACCCTGCGACGGCGATGAGCGCGCTGCAGAGAGGCGAGGTGGACTGGGTCGAGGCACCGACGCCTGACCTGATGCCGGTCCTCGCCCGCAACCCAGACATCACCATCCAGATCGCGGACCAGATCGGCATCATGCCTATCCTGCGCTTCAACTGCCTGCAGCCGCCTTTCGACAACCCCGAGCTCCGGCGCATCGTCCTGCACGCCGTCGACCAACGCGACGTGCTCATGGCCTATTCCAGCGACGAGACGATCCTGCGCCCCGGCGTCGGCGTCTTCCCCTTCGCAACGCCGATGGAGAACCGTGCCGGGATGGATGGCCTGTTCGGCCAAACCGACATCGCCAAGGCGAGCCAGGCGCTCAAGGCCGCCGGCTATGCGGGGGAGAAGGTCGTGCTGATGTCCGGATTGGACAACCCCGTGACCAGCGCGGCCGGCCAGGTCGTGGCGGATCTTCTGCACAGGATCGGCTTCAATGTCGACTTCCCCGCCATGGACTCGGCCACCCTCACGCAACGCCGCACCAGCAAGGAGCCGACCGGCAAGGGCGGGTGGAGCTTGTTCATCGTCGGATATGCGGCTTTCGACACGAGCCCGGCCGAGTCCTTCCTGATCCGGGGCAACGGCCTGCAGGCCTGGTTCGGCTGGCCTACGAGCCCAAGGCTCGAGGAGCTGCGCGACCAATGGATCGAAGCGACCGACCTCGCGGCCCAGAAACGGATCGCCGCAGAGATCCAGCTTCAGGCCTGGCAGGACGTGCCTTATGTCCCCTTGGGCCAGATCGTTCAAAAGACCGCGTTCCGGCGCAATGTAACCGGCGTGATCAGCGGCTTCGCCAAATTCTACAACGTCGAGAAGGCATGAGGAGCGGCATTTGCGTCGACCGCCGGCGCAGGAATCGCTCAGGCTGAATCTTGACGCCTGTCCTGATCCGAGATGCGTGGCCGCTCTTCGGCATCGTGCCCAGGCGTCAGCGCGGGCCGGGCTCGAAGCCCCGCAGGAAGCCCCCGAGATAAGAGCTGAGATCGGGGCCGAGATAGCCGCCTTCCTGCACCAAGAGGGTCGGCAATCCGAGCCCCGCTATCTTGTGCGCCGCGGCTTCGAAGCCGCCATTGCTGATCTTGAAGGTCGCGACCGGATCATGCTCGCCGGCGTCGAAGCCTAGCGAGACCACGAGCGCCTCGGGTTGAAAGGAGCGCATTTGCGCAAGCGCGCACCCGATGGCATCGAGCCAGGCCGGGTCGGCGGCGCCCCAGGCAAGCGGAAAGTTGAAGTTGAGCCCCTTGCCCGGCCCTTCGCCGATCTCGTCGGCATGGCCCGCATAATAGGGCGCCGAGAGGCGCGGGTCGACATGCACCGAGGCGAAGAGCACATCGGCCCGCCGCCAGAAGATGAACTGCGTGCCGTTGCCGTGATGCACGTCGATATCGAGGATGGCGACCTTGGCGAAGCGCTTGGCGAGGCGATGCGCGGCGATCGCCGCATTGTTGAGGAAGCATGCCCCGCTCCTCATATCGGGAAAGGCATGGTGGCCGGGCGGGCGGCAGAGGGCATAGACCGCGCGGTTGGCATCGGCGAGCCGGTCCGCCGCGTGGATGGCGGCTTGGGCGCTCGCCAGAACGGCAGGCCAGGTGCCCTCGGCGATCGGGCAGGAGGTGGAGTTCGAATACCAGCCGAGCTCGCCGAGGAGCTCGGTCGGCTTGCGCTGCATCCGATGGGTCGGATGCACGTTCGGGACCGCCTCGGGACCGAAGCTCGGGTTCATGGACCAGCGCCGATGGACGCTGCTGAGGAAGCCGACATAGTCCTGGTCGTGAACCTCCATGATCGGCTCGAGGCCGCCAAGCGGCGCCTCGACGACCTCGTGGCGTTGCTGCCGAACGACCTCGAGGAAGATGCGATAGCGCTCGGCCCGGTCCGGCTGCTCGATGAACTTGCCGGTCCTGAAGACGCATGGGGGATCGTGCAGCGCCTGGTCGGGGTGGTGCACCACGAGCATCTAGGGCCTGATCCTCAGTCGAGCGATCGGCCGAGCGTTTCCGGCGTCAGCGCGAGATGGGTCACGATGGCGATGGCGCAGATCGCCATCACATAGAGTGAGATGTAGAGCGGGCCACCGAGGCCGTGGAGCCAGGTCGCAAGCGCGGGCGCCGTTCCTCCGAAGATCGCCGCGCACAGCGCATAGGGGATGCCGATGCCGGAGGTGCGCACGCGGGTCGGGAAGAGCTCGGCGAAGATCGTGCCGATCACCCCGTTGTTGATGGAGAGGAAGATCGCGCCGACGACCGCGACGAACAGGAAGGTGCCGAAGCCGAGCGAGCCGACCAGCATCGACAGCAGCGGATAGGTGAAGAGGAGGAAGCAGGCCGCCGAGCCGATCAGGAAGGGCCTGCGGCCGATCCGGTCGGAGAGCCAGGCAAAGCACGGCACGCCGACGCAATAGGCGGCGGTCGCGATCATGCTTCCCGCAAAGCCCGCGGAGCGATCGAGCCCGCCGACGAGGTTGGCGTAGGTCGGCAGGAAGATCAGCCAGATATAGAATTGGACGGTGCTCATCTGCACGATGAAGACGATCAGTGCCTCCTTCGGATATTGCCGCAGAAGGCGAAGGATCGAGCCGATGCACACCTTTTCCCGGGCCTGCGCCTTCTCGAAGGCCGGCGTCTCGCTGAGGTTGCTGCGCAAATAGAGCCCATAGAGCGACAGCGCCGCGCCGAGCAGGAACGGCAAGCGCCAGCCCCAGGAGGCGAGCGCCTCGGCCGGAATGAATCGCGTCGTGAGGCTCGACACGCCGGTGGCGACGAGGATCGCAAGGCCGATCGAGACGAGCTGCGGCGAGGCGGACAGGGCCCGGTTGCGGTCAGGTGCGTGCTCGTTGAGGAAGGTTATGGCGATCTGGAATTCGCCGCCCGCCGAGAAGCCCTGCAGCAGGCGCGCCGCGACGATGATGATCGGTGCCAGAATGCCGATCTGCGCATAGGTCGGGCAGAGCCCGACGATGAGGCTGCCGATGCCGGTCAGGATGATGGTGAGGGAGAGCATCGAGCGCCGGCCGAGCTTGTCGGCGAGCGGGGACAGCACGAAGGCGCCGATCGGGCGGCCGAGGAAGCCCAGCGCGAAGACCGAATAGCTCGCGATCAGCGAGGCCGTCTGGTTGCCGGCCGGGAACATCTGGCCAGCGAAGACGCCGGCGAGCAGGCCGTAGATCGTCCAATCGAACCATTCGATGAAATGGCCGATGGCGCCGCCGGAGATCGTCCTCAGCCGGCTCGATGTGGCGCCCCGCGACGGGACCGCGCCCGCATTCCTCGCTATGGGCTCGCTCATGGTCGACCCTCCCAGACCCGATCCCCGCCATCCATTCCAACACGGAAACGGAAGCCGCGATAGAGGCTGGGTCTTGGCTGTCCGTCCCGCCGGATTCCGACGGTGCGGCGGCAACGATGCCGCTCGTGCGGCTCGGGTTCCAGCCGGCCTCCAATTCCAGGCGAGGCTCGGCCCGTCCCCTCACGCCCGCAGGATCGCCTCCGACCGGATGCGCTTGACGCCCGCCGCGTCCATGTCGCGGATGGCGGCGGCGAGCGAGCCCGACGAGTCGATGCCGCGGCTCGCATCCTCGATCACATAGGTCGTGAAGCCTGCCTTGACGGCGTCCCTCGCCGTCCAGGCGACGCAGAAATCCGTGGCGAGGCCCGCGACGAAGCAGCGTTTGATGCCGCGCTCGCCGAGATAGCCGGCAAGGCCGGTCCTGGTCGCGTGGTCGGCCTCGAGGAAGGCCGAGTAGCTGTCGATATCGGGGTGGTAGCCCTTGCGGATGACGAGCTGCGCCATCGGCAGATCGAGCTTGTCCGCGAAGGCAGCGCCCGGCGAGCCCTGCACGCAATGGTCGGGCCACAGCACCTGCTCGCCATAGGCGAGCTTGGTCACGTCGAAGGGCTTCTTGCCCGGATGCGAAGAGGCGAAGGAGATATGGCCCTTGCCGTGCCAATCCTGCGTCTGCACCACATTGGTGAACTCCCTCGCGAGCGCGTTGATCGGCGCGATCACCTGGTCGCCATTCTGCACCGCGAGCGCGCCGCCCGGCAGGAAGTCGTTTTGCACGTCGACGACGATGAAGACATCCTCAGGCGCGGGCTTGATGGACATTGCCCGGCCTGCGCCTACAGGGCTAAGGCGCTTGCCGCGCCCGCGAGCACCCGCGCTCCCCGCCGCGACAAGTCACGCCCGCATGTCGACATGGCGATATTCTACCTTGGGGCCATGAGGGCCTGCAGATCGCTTCTGCGCGCCGTGTTCAGATCGATGATGCAGCCGAGATTTTCTTCATAGATCTTAGCCTTCGGGCCGGCCAGGATCGGCAGCACGTTCTGGCAAAGATGGTTGCGGTAGCGGATCCACAGATCGTTCGAATCGCCGATCTGGCGCTTGAGCAGGGCGCGCTGCTGGCCGGTGAGATCGGCGCGCGCATCGATGGCGGCCTTGAACCTGGCCAGCGCCTCGTCCACGCCCTTGTCGGTATCGGCCTGGCCTTTGCGCAGGCAATCGTCCCAGGCGGTCGCGATCAGCTTCGTCTGATCGCATAGGGCGACCGAAGGGCGCGGCGTCTGCGCACGGGCAGCGCCGCCTCCCAAGAAGAAGGCCGCCGCCAAGGGGACGAGAAGAGCAGCGAGAAGGGCGGCGAGGCGCCGGGTCTGCGACATGGGATGAGGCCTGACCATGAACCGCCGCTCAGGCGGCCTTGCGGCGAGCGAGGAATTCGCCCATCCGCTCCATGGCACGCAGGATGTTCTCTGTCGAGTTCGCATAGGAAAGCCGCAGATAGCCTTCGCCATGCACGCCGAAATCGGGACCCCCGATGACCGCGACGCCTGCCTCCTCGAGCAGCGCCGAAGCGAGCGGCTTCGCCTTCCAGCCGCTGCGGGAAATATTCGGGAAGGCGTAGAAGGCGCCCTTCGGCTTGATGCAGGACGTGCCCGGCAGGCGGTTGAGCCCCTCGACCACCACATGGCGGCGCTTGTCGAATTCCGCCACCATGGCGGCGACGCAGTCCTGCGGGCCCTCGAGGGCGGCGATGCCGGCCCATTGGGTCGCGGCGTTGACGCAGGAATGGGCGTTGACGGCGAGCTTGCGGGCGAGGTCGTAGAGGTTCTCGGGCCACACCGACCAGCCGAGCCGCCAGCCGGTCATGGCATAGCTCTTCGAGGCGCCGTCGAGATGGATCAGCCGGTCGCGGATCGACGGATAGGTCAGGAGCGAGACATGCGCCTCCCCGTCATAGGTCATCGAGGCGTAGATCTCGTCCGACATGACGGCGACATCGGGATGGCGCTCGAGGCCAGCGACCAGCGCGTCGATCTCGGCCTTGGGCGTGACCCCGCCGGTCGGATTGGCCGGCGAGTTCAGGATCAGGAAGCGTGTCCTTTGGGTGATCAGCGACAGGGTCTCGGCGGCCGAGAAGGCAAAGCCGTTCGCTTCCCGGATCGGCACCGGAATGGGAGTGGCGCCGGTGAACTCGATCATCGAGCGATAGATGGGAAATCCGGGATCGGGATAGAGGATCTCGGCGCCGGGCTCGCCGAACATCAAGATCGCCATGAACATGGTGACCTTCCCGCCGGGCACGATCAGCACGCGCTCGGGCGAGACCTCGACATGAAAGCGCCGGTCGAGATCGCGGGCCACGGCCTCGCGTAGCGGCAGGATGCCGGTCGCCGGCGTATAGCCGTGATGGCCGTCGCGCAGCGCCTTGATGGCCGCCTCGACGATATGGGGCGGGGTCGGGAAGTCGGGCTGGCCGATGCCGAGATTGACGATGTCGCGCCCTTGGCCGGCGAGCGCGGTGGCACGAGCCAGGACCGCGAAGGCATTCTCCTCGCCCAGGCGGTCGAAGGCGGCGATGGTGTGCAGCATGGCGGTCCTCACCAGATTCGGGCGCGGCTCTCAGGCGCGAGGTAGAGCTTGTCGGTCGGCTTGACGTCGAAGGCAGCATACCAGGCATCCATGTTCCGCACGACGCCGTTGACCCGGTAGATCTCGGGCGAGTGCGGGTTCGAGACCAATCGCTGCCTTGCTTCGTCCTCGGTCGTCTTGTCGCGCCAGGATTGGGCATAGCTGAGGAAGAAGCGCTGGTCACCCGTCAAGCCGTCGATCACGGGCGCGGGCTTGCCCTGCAGCGAAAGATGGTAGGCGTCGAGCGCGATCAGCGCCCCGCCGAGATCGGCGATGTTCTCGCCCATGGTGAGGTCGCCGTTCACGTGCAGGCCGGGAAGGGGCTCGAAGGCGTCGAATTGCCTGCCGAGCCTCGCCGTCCTATCCCTGAACTCCTGCGCATCGGCGAGCGTCCACCAGTTGGAAAGACTGCCGTTCTCGTCATATTTGCGCCCGTCATCGTCGAAGCTATGCGTCATCTCGTGGCCGATGACGGCAGCGATGCCGCCGTAATTGACCGCCGGATCCGCCTGCGGATCGAAAAAGGGCCGCTGCAGGATCGCGGCCGGGAAGAAGATCGCGTTCAGGCTCGGATCGTTATAGGCGTCGACCGTCTGGGGCGTCATGTAGGACCATTCCGTGCGGTCGACCGCGAGATTGAGCCTGGCCACCTTGCGGCGCCATTCGAAGCTCGAGGCCGACTGGAGGTTGCCGGCGAGATCGTCGGCGCGCAACCGCAGCGCCGCGTAGTCGCGCCATCTCGACGGATAGGCGATCTCGGCCCGCAAATGCTCGAGCTTGCTCAGGGCGTAGGCCTTGGTCTCGGCGCCCATCCAGTCGAGCCGCTCGATGCGATGGCGGAACGCCACCCGGCATAGCGCCACCAGGACGTCAATGCGGGCCTTGGCCTGGGGCGGGAAATGACGCGCCAGATAGACGCGCCCGATCGCCTCGCCGAGATTCGAGCTCGCCGCGTCGACGGCGCGCCGCCAGCGCGGCGGAATATCGCTCACACTCCGGACAGCGACTTCTGGCGAAACGAGAAATTCAAGTCGACGAAGCGCTTCGAGAGATAAGGAGCGGCCGAATCCACGAGATGGAAAGCCTGCCAGGCCTTCAGCGTGTCGAGGGGCGCCGCGGCGTAAAGCGCGGCGATCTTCACCACCGCGGTATTCTCGAGCACGACGACGCGCTCGAGATCCTTGAGTTCCCCCGCCGCCAGAAAGGCGGACCAGGCAAAGGGCGCAGCCTGCGCCAGGTCCGCGACGCTCATCGGATTGTAGAGCTTCTCGGAATCGCGATCCTCGGTCCTGGTCCAGCTGACCTCGGCTATGCTGCTCTCGAAGGCAACTACCGCGCGCGCCGCCTCGTCCGGCCGATCCCAGCCGGCCATCTTGAGGAGGTCGGCCGCATAGGCCTCGTAGGCCGTTTTCTTGTCGGCGAATTGGGGGACGAGGCAATAGTCGCGATCGGGAAGCCCGAGGCCTGCCTGGCCGACGGTCACGGAATATCGGTTGGGGTCCTTGGCGTCGGGCGAGATGTCGAGGCTGAAGATCGAGCCGAGGAAGGTGGCGTTGACGGCGCCCATCTGTCCGGCGAGCTCGTCGCGCGAAGTCGCCGTGCGCACCCTGTCGAGCTCGGCAGCGATCGGGGCGAGGTCCAGGGTCTCGGTCCGGGCCTCGTCCATGAAGGAGGCGTAGAAGGCGCCGATCTTGGCCGCCGCGACACTCGCTTCGCCTGCGACGCCTGTCTCGCCTTTTTCCAGGATGTCGCGGACCTGCGCCTCGGAGATCTGGGTCAGCACGCTGTCGACGCCATAGCGAGCCCGGTCGGCGGGGATCGCCGTGCGGTCGGACCAGGCACCGTTGGCATGGCGGAAGAAATCGTCGCCCGGCCGGCTCGCCGGATCGGCGCCCGAAAGATCGAGGCCGAAGGCCCCGTACGACGGCGCCGAGAGCTCGGCCGCCGGCGCGCCGCCAAACCTGCCAAGCCCGGCAAGCATCGTCAGGACCGCCGCCGCTGCGACGCGAAGCCGTGGGTTCATCGCCTCGCCTCCGCTCTGGCGCTCGCATCCCGGGCCGGGAGACGACACATAACATGCGATATGCCAGCCATGAATTGATTCCGCGACAAAAATCACAGCGCCAGGCGGTGCGCGAAGGCGTGTGCATCAGTTGCTTCCGACGCTCGATGGAAGCATATCGAATGGCATCTCCGACGTGAATTGATTTCCCTTGCGG
>JBIOEK010000120.1:0-9391 GCA_044445925.1 Hyphomicrobiales bacterium | reverse complement strand
GCGATACGCTGGGCCTTGCGGCCTTCATCGCGGCGATCGTCGGCGGCTTCAATCAGGTGCGCGGCGCCATCGCGGGCGGACTTCTGCTCGGCGTCACCGAGAACCTCGCCGCGACCTATGTGTCGGCGCAATATCGTGGCGCCCTGCCGCTCATCATCCTGATCGCCGTCATCTTGATCCGGCCTCAAGGCCTCCTGGGCCGGGCCGAGGAGCGCAGCGTCTGAGATGACCCGCAAGGCCCTCTTCCCGGTGCTGGTGCTCGCTGGCGCGCTGCTCTTGGCGCTCGCGCCTCTCACGCTCAAGAATTACGGCGTCGATCTTCTGTGCCAGTGGGCCATTTACGTGATCGCCGCCATGGGCCTCAACCTCACGCTCGGCTATGCCGGGCAGGTGTCGCTGGCGCAAGGCGCCTTCGTCGGCATCGGGGCCTATAGCGCGGCGATCCTGACGACGCATGGCTGGCCGCTCGGGCTAGCGGTCGTGCTGGCGCTCCTTCTCTCCTTCGCGATCGGCTGGGTGGTCGGCTATCCGGCGCTGCGGGTGCGCCATCATTACCTCGCTTTCGTGACGCTCGCCTTCTCGACGCTGGCTTTCCTCGTCTTCCGCAACGAGGAATGGCTGACGGGCGGCAATTACGGCATCTCCGGCGAGCCGCGCCCGAACCTCTTCGGGCTCGAACTGTCGCGGCCGATCCCATTCTACGAGTTCTGCCTTTGCGTGCTGGCTATCGTGAGCATCGCCATGGCCTGGCTGATCCGCTCCCCCTGGGGGCGAGCTTTCACGGCGCTGCGCGAAAATCCCCTTCGCGCATTGTCGCTCGGCATCGATACGCGGCTCTACACACTGCTGGCCTTCGCGATCGGCTCCTCGCTCGCCGGGCTTGCCGGCGTGCTCTACGCGCCGCTCGTGAGCTTCATCGAGCCGCAGGCCTTCGCGCTGCAATTATCCTTGAACCTGCTTTTGATGGTGATCGTCGGCGGGCAAGGCTATTTCGGGCCGTTCCTCGGGGCCGCGGTCGCGGTTCTCCTGCCTGCCTGGCTGCGCTTTGCCGACACCTATTACCTCGTCATCTACGCCCTCATGGTGATGGTGCTGCTCGCCTTGTGCCCGCAAGGGTTGATCGGGCTCCTCGAGCGTCTCGCCTCGCGCTTCACGGCGAAGAGCCCAACCCCCGGGCTATCGGCATGACCACGGTCCTCGAGGTCGACGCGCTCACCAAGCGCTTCGGCGGCATCACGGCCGTCGACGCCGTCTCCTTCACGGTGAATGAAGGCGAGATACTCGGCCTGATCGGACCGAACGGCTCGGGAAAATCGACGCTGTTCAACTGCATCCTCGGGCAGATCCGGCCGAGCTCCGGCAGCGTCAGGCTCGACGGCCAGGATGTCACCGGGCTCGATCCGGCCGTCCTCAATCGCAAGGGCGTCGGGCGCACCTTCCAGCTGCTCCAGGTCTTTCCCAATCTGAGCGTGCGCGAGAACCTCATCCTCGCCGGCCAGGAACATGTGGGCTCCATGGCGGCAAGGCTGTTCGGCTCGAAAGATGCGGGCCTCAGCGGGGCTGCCGACAAGATGATCTCGTTCTTTCGTCTCGACCGCCTCGCCGACGCCAAGGCTGGCGCCATCTCCTACGGCCAGCAAAAGCTGCTCGACGCCGCCATGGCCTTCATGGCCGGGCCACGCCTGGTACTGCTCGACGAGCCGGCCGGCGGCGTCAACCTCACCATGCTGGGCGATCTCAAGGAGCGGCTGCGGGCGCTGAACGCCGAGCAGAAGGCGACCTTCGTGATCATCGAGCACAACATGGAATTCGTCATGAGCCTGTGCACGCGCGTCATCGTGCTCGCCGAAGGCAAGATCCTCGCCGAGGGCGAGCCGCAATCGGTGCGCGGCGATCCACGCGTGATCGAAGCCTATCTCGGGCATTGAGCGGACAAGCCCGATGAGCACCCCCATTCTCGAGCTCGAAGGCGTCGTTGCCGGCTACGGCAAGATGACCATCCTGCACGGCACCACCTGCAACATCGCGCGCGCCGCGATTACGACCGTGATCGGCCCGAACGGGGCCGGCAAATCGACCTTGTTCAAGGCGATCTTCGGCCTATTGCCGGTGCGCTCGGGAAAGATCCTGTTCGACGGCCGCGACATCACCAATCTCAGCCCCCGCCACCTCCTCGATCTCGGCATCTGCTTCGTGCCGCAGGGGCGCAATATCTTCCCGGAATTGTCGGTGCGCCATAATCTCGAGCTCGGCGGCATCGCGCTTTCCGATCAGGCCGACCTGCCGCGCCGCCTCGAGGCCGCGATGCAGCGCTTCCCGATCCTTAGCCAGAAGGCCGATCAGCAGGCTTCGACCCTGTCGGGCGGGCAGCAGAAGCTTCTCGAAGTGGCGCGCGGCCTTCTGCTCGATCCGAAGCTGATCTTGATCGACGAACCTTCGATCGGTCTCTCGCCCCTCATGGTCAGGCAAGTCTTCGATATCCTCATCGACCTCAAGAAGAAGGGAGTGTCGGTGCTGATGGTCGAGCAGAACGCCAAGAGCGCGCTCGAAATCTCCGATTACGGCCTGGTGCTGGAGCAGGGACAGGCCCGCATCCAGGACAAGGCCAGGACCATTCTCGACGACCCGCGAATCGGCCAGCTCTTCCTCGGCGGTTCGCTCGCCGAGAAGGTCGGGTAGTAGCACTCCTTCTCCCGCGAGCGAAACTTTCGCAGAGCTTCCCGGTCATCCCGGACGCGGCGCAGCATGAAATGGTGCGCCGCTGATCCGGGATCCATACGCCTACATAGTCATGGGTCCCGTGTCCGCACCGCACCACTGCGTGCTGCGGTGCGCACGGGATGACCCCCAACTTTGCAAAGGTCCCGCAAGCCGTGCGGGAGAGGGCGCATCTCGATCACTTCGCCGGCGCTTTCTTGTAGTCGTCGTCCGTCACCTTTTCGAGCCAGTCGACATGCTTCCCGTCGAGGCTCTCATGGATGGCGAGATGCACCATGCCGCTCTCGGGCGCAGCGCCATGCCAATGCTTTTCGCCTGGCGGTATCCACACCGTGTCGCCGGGGCGGATTTCGTTGACGGGGCCGCCCCAGGTCTGCGTCCTTCCGACTCCCTGCAGCACGTGCAAAGTCTGGCCGAGCGGATGCGTATGCCAGGCGGTCCGCGCTCCCGGCTCGAAGCTTACGCGAGCGGCCCTTACCCTCGCAGGCGCGGGCGCGTCGATCACCGGATCCTGCCAGACCGTTCCGGTGAACCAGTCCGGATTGCCTCGGCGCGTCGGGGTGCTGGCGGAAGGCGTGATCTTCATTTGGCTGTCTCCTGTGGATCAGTCTCGAACGAAGTGAATAGCGGTTCGCGGCGGAAAACCCAACGGCTTGCCTTCGCGCGCCCGGGATGGCACCGATTGCGATGGGCGCAGCTCGCCGCGCCGCCTTCCCGATAGGAGCAGCCCTTGCCCGAGACTATGGCGAACGGCCCCTTGGCCCGTTTCAAGGTGCTCGACCTCACGCGGGTGCGCGCCGGGCCGACTTGCGTGCGCCAGCTCGCCGACTGGGGCGCCGCGGTGATCAAGATCGAGATGCCGGGCGAGGGCGACGCGCTCGGCGGCCCCCGCCACGGACCGGATTTCCAGAACCTGCATCGCAACAAGCGTTCCATGACGCTCGACCTGAAGCATGAGGAGGGCCTCGCCATCTTTCGCGAGATGGTCAAATCCGCCGATGTCGTGGTCGAGAATTATCGGCCCGACGTGAAGTTTCGCTTGGGGGTCGACTATGAGAGCTTGAAGCCGCTCAACCGGCGCCTCGTCTATGGCTCGATCTCGGGCTTCGGCCAGGACGGCCCCTACCGCGAGCGGCCGGGCGTCGATCAGATCGCCCAGGGGATGGGCGGGCTGATGTCGATCACCGGGCTCAAAGGTCAAGGGCCGGTCAGGGTCGGCGTGCCGATCGCCGATCTCGGCGCCGGCATCTTCTGCGCCATGGGCATCCTCGTCGCCCTCCTGGAGCGCGAGCTGTCCGGGGAAGGCCAATGGGTGCAGTCCTCGCTGCTGCAGGCGCAGATCGCGCTCCTGGATTTCCAGGCGGCGCGCTGGCTCATCGGCAAGGAGGTGCCGGGCCAGGCCGGGAACGACCATCCGACCTCGATCCCGACCGGCGTCTTTCCGACGAGCGACGGCCATATCAATATCGCGGCCTCAGGCGACCATATCTACAAGCGCTGCTGCCTGGCGCTCGGCGCCCCCCATCTCGTCGACGATCCGGCCTTCGCGACCGACGCCGCTAGATCCACGAACCGCGCCGCGCTCAACGCTGCGATCGGCGAGATCACGCGCCATGGATCGAGCGCCGAATGGATCGCGCTCCTCAACGCGGCCGGCGTTCCCAGCGGCCCGATCAACAAGATGGACGAGGTCTTCGCCGATCCGCAGGTGCGCCATCTCGGCATGGCGGTTCCGGTGCATCGCGAGAGGCTCGGCGACACGCATCTCGTCAACCAGGCGGTCGAATTGTCGCGCACGCCGAGCGCCGTCCGTAGGGCGGCGCCCGACAAGGGCGAGCACACCGACGAGATCCTGCGCGAGTTCGGCCACGACGATGCGGTGATCGCCGGGCTACGCGAGCGCAAGGTGGTATGAACGATGAGTGGCAATCCTCGTCGCCATCCTGGCCCATTCCGCGCTCGAGAACCGGCCCGGCCATGACTGCCCTACCAGCGAGGAGACGCAAGTGAAGACGAGTACCGAGAAG
Organism: Hyphomicrobiales bacterium; assembly: GCA_044445925.1. Taxonomy (GTDB): domain Bacteria; phylum Pseudomonadota; class Alphaproteobacteria; order Rhizobiales; family Beijerinckiaceae; genus GAS188. Next base: position 4,646 of record JBIOEK010000120.1, on the reverse strand, counting down.
ATGATCGCGCGCAAGGACGGCGCGATCGGCTGGATGCTGTTCAACAACCCGGCGCGGCACAACGCGGTCTCGGTCGAGATGTGGCGGGCGGTGCCTGACATCTTGGACGAGTTCGGCAGGGACGACGCCATCCGCCTGGTGGTGCTCGCGGGCGTCGGCGGCAAGGCCTTCATCTCGGGCGCCGATATCTCGGAGTTCGGCGAGAAGCGCTCATCGCGCGAGGCGACGCTCGCCTACAATACGCTGGTCGAGCAGGCGAGCGACAAACTCCTCGCCTGCAAGAAGCCGAGCATCGCCATGATAGAGGGCTATTGCATCGGCGGAGGGCTCGCCATCGCGCTCTGCTGCGATCTGCGCATCGCCTCCGACAATTCCCGCTTCGGCGTGCCGGCAGCGAAGCTCGGCCTCGGCTATGCTTATCCCGGCATCAAGCGTCTCGCCGATCTGGTCGGTCCCTCCTTCGCCAAGGAGATCTTCTTCACCGCGCGGCAATTCGACACCGCCGAGGCCCTGCAGATGGGTCTCGTCAACCGGGTGCGGCCGGCGGCCGAGCTCGAGAGCTACGTCAAGGACTATGCGGCGACGATCGCCGGCAATGCGCCGCTCACCATCGGGGCGGTGAAGCTCTGCGTCGGCGAATACGTGAAGGACCCGGATAAGCGCGATCTCGCCGCCTGCCAGGCGGCGGTCGATTTCTGCTTCGCCTCCGCCGATTACGTCGAAGGCCGCAGCGCCTTCATGGAGAAGCGCAAGCCCGTGTTCCGGGGGATGTAGCCCTCACCCCCTCAGCCGCGCATTCTCCGGATCGAAAGGCGATTCGGCGATCACCGTGGCCCGATGCGGCTTGCCGAGGATCGTCACCTCGAGCTCGGTGCCGATCTCGCCGAGATCGGGCCGCAGCATGGCGAGCGCCAGCGACTTGCCCACGCGCCAGCCATAGCCCCCCGAGGTGCAGCGCCCGACCATCAGGCCCTCATGGCGGATCGGCTCCGAGCCGCGCGCATCGGTGTCGGCGACCTCGTGGACCTCGAGCGTCGCGAAGCGGTTGGCGAAGCCCTTTTCGCGCCAGCGCAGCAGCGCGTCGCGGCCGAGGAACTCTCCCTTGTTGAGATGCACGAAGCGCTCGAGGCCGGATTCGAACGCCGCATATTCGATCGACAATTCGCGCCCGACCAGGCGATAGGATTTCTCGACCGCCATGGAGAGCATGGCGCGGATGCCGAAGGGCTTGATGGCGTATTCGCGGCCGGCCTCCATCAGCAGGTCGAACAGCGCGTTCTGCGTCTCGATCGGATGGTGCAGCTCCCATCCGAGTTCGCCGACGAAATTGACGCGAAGCGCATGCAGCCCGATCGGGCCGACCGAGATCGGCTTCCCCGACAGCCAGGGAAAGGCGGCGCCGGAGAGGTCCGCATCGGTGAGCTTTGCGAGCACCTCGCGCGAGCGCGGCCCCGCGAGCACCAGCACGCCATAAGCCTGCGTCACGCTCTCGAGGCTGACACTGCCGTCTCGCGGCAGGAGCTTGCTCAGCGTGTCGTGATCGTGCCGCTCGAGCGCCCCGGCCGAGACGAGGTAGAATTGGCCAGGTTTGTATTCATAGACCGTGAACTCGGCCCTCACCCCGCCATTCTGCGTCAGGAGATGGCAGAGCGCGATCCGCCCCCTGGTCTTGGGGATGCGGTTGGCGAGGATCGAATCGAGCCACTCCCTGGCGCCTGGCCCCTTGACGATCGCCTTGGCGAAAGGCGTCATGTCCTGCAGGCCGACGCCCGAGGTGACATTGGCGATCTCATTGCCGACATGCTCGAAATAATTCGAACGGCGGAAGGACCAGAGCTCCTTGACCTTGCCGTTTGCGTCGGGCTTCGGATGGTTCTCGTTGGTCAGCACTTGCGGCTTGTCGAGCGAAGCTGGATCGATGCCGTAGCCCTCAGGCGCGAACCAGTTCGGCCGCTCCCAGCCATAGACGGAGCCGAACACGGCGCCGAGCGCCTGCATCCGGTCGTGGCAGGGCGCGGTCTTCAGCGGGCGGCCCGCTTGGCGCTCCTCGTCCGGGTAATGCGGGGTGAAGACATTGGCATAGGTCTCCTCGTTCTTGGCCTTGAGATAGCCCCTCGTCGCATACGGGCCGAAGCGGCGCGGATCGACGCCCAGCATGTCGATCGACGGCTCGCCCTCGACGATCCATTCGGCGATCTGCCAGCCGGCCCCGCCGGCCGCCGTCACCCCGAAGGAATGGCCTTCGTTCAGCCAGAAATTCTTCAGCCCCCAGGCCGGCCCGATGACCGGGGAGCCGTCGGGCGTATAGGCGATGGCGCCGTTATAGACCTTCTTGATGCCGACCTCTCCGAAGGCCGGCACGCGCGCGATCGCCGTCTCGATATGGGGGCCGAGCCGGTCGAGATCCTCCTGGAACAGCTCGTATTCGGATTGCGGCGCAGGGCCGTCCACATAGCAGCAGGGCGCGCCCTTCTCGTAGGGACCGAGCAGGAGGCCGCCATTCTCCTCGCGCATATACCAGGATGAATCGGCCTCGCGCAGCACGCCCATCTCGGGCAGGCCTTGGCGTTGGCGTGCGACGATCGCCGCATGCGGCTCGGTGACGATGTATTGATGCTCGACCGGGATCACCGGCACGTCGAGCCCGACCATGGCGCCGGTCCGGCGCGCGAAATTGCCGGTGCAGGAGACGACATGCTCGGCCAGGATATCGCCCTTGTCGGTCTTGACCAGCCAGCCGCCATCGGCATTGCGCTCGATCGCGGTGACCAGCGTGTTGCGGTTGATCTCGGCGCCGAGCGCGCGCGCGCCCTTGGCGAGCGCCTGGGTGAGATCGGCCGGCTGGATATAGCCGTCGGCCGGATGCCTTATGGCGCCGAGGAGTCCCTCGGTCTCGCAGAGCGGCCACAGCTCCTTCACCTGCGCCGGGGTCAGCACCTCGACCTCGACCCCGATCGTCTCGGCCACGCCCTTATAGTAGAGGAACTCGTCCATCCGGTCCTTGGTGCGGGCGAGACGTATGTTCGAGACTTGCCGGAAGCCGACATTCTGGCCGGTTTCCGCCTCGAGCTTGCGGTAGAGGGCGACCGAGTATTTGTGGATCTGGCCGACCGAATAGCTCATGTTGAAGAGCGGCAGCAGGCCGGCCGCGTGCCAGGTCGAGCCCGAGGTCAGCTCCTTGCGCTCGACCAGCACCGCATCCGTCCAACCCTTTTTCGCCAGATGATAGAGGGTCGAGACGCCGACCACCCCGCCGCCGATCACCACCGCGCGTGCCTGCGATCTCATCTTCTGCTCCGGTGTTCTCATGCGAAGGGCCGACGAGATCGATCCTTAGCGCCCGTCCAGAATATTGCGCAACCCGCCGTAGCGGGCGCTGCCTTTCAGCGTTTGCGCGCCAAATAGGTCGCGTAGGCCGAGAGCGAATAATCGGCCCTTTCGATGTCGAAGCCGGCGCGAGCCAACATGCCCTCGATGATCCAGGCAAAGGTCGAGCACTCGTCGCGGACATGACTCTCGAAATCGGCCCGCGACCAGCCCTTTCCGTCCGCATGCGAGACGGCCGAAAGCCAGCTCTCGACTCCGTCCTCGAGCCGGTCCGGCTCGAACGAGAACACGACGTCCTTGAGGTGGAAGAGGCCGCCGGGCCGCAGCGACTTGGCGACGCGCAGGATCGCGGTTTGCTTCCAGAAATCCGGCAGATGATGGAGCGCGAACTGGCTGAACACGAAATCCGCCGTCGCGGGCGGGTGCTCATAGGTCAGGAAGCCCGCGTGATGGAAGCTGATGCCCGTCGCGCCGGCCTGGCCCGCCTTGGCGCGGGCGCGCTCCAGCATGGCGGGCGAGATGTCGACCGCGTGCACGGTCGCACCCGCGAGCGCGGCCTGGATCGCGAGCGAGCCGGTGCCGGTGCCGAGATCGGCCACGACATGGCCCTTGCCGACGCCGAGCCCTTGCAGCAACAGCGCGTTCGCCGCGTCCTTGTCGCCCTGGCGACGGTCATAGGCTTCGACCTCGGCGGGATCGGCGAAATCGATGCCGAGCTGGGCGAACTCGTCATAGGTCCAGCCGGGTGGGGCGTAGCTCATGGCCGCACTCAATAATTCGCCCACAGGCCGGGCGTCGCGAGCTCGACCACATAGCCGTCGGGATCATGGAAATAGAGGCTCGTGCCGCCGCGCCGCCAGCGCGTCTCGCTGATGATGGGGACCTCGTGCCGCGCCAGGCGCTCGCGCCACGCGCCGAGGCTTTCCGCCGTAATGCCGAGCGCGAAATGCAGCCTGCCCTTGCCGCCATGGCCCGGTATGAGGCCCTCATCTGTCGTGAGATCCTCGCCCGTCGCGCCGTCCTGGAAGATGAGGAGGACGCTGCCATTGCCGGCATCGTAGGCGACGAGGCGCGGCGTCTCCAGCATGGCGCTCAAGCCGAGCACCTGCGCGTAGAACCTCGCGGTCACGGCGAGGTCCTTGGCGTAGAGCGAGGTCTCGAGCACATGGGTGATCTTCGGCATCGCAGGAGCCTAGCGTCTCTCCCAAGGTCGGGGAAGCAGGCATGGTGGAAGCTCCGGGCCGCGAAGGGCGCGGGGCTCGTTCAATCGCCCGGAGACGCGTCGCGGATGCGGGGATCGGGCGAAGCGCCCGAGCTCG
>JBIOEK010000119.1:0-9392 GCA_044445925.1 Hyphomicrobiales bacterium | reverse complement strand
GGTATGAGCTGCTCGTATTTCAAAACGTTGGCGACGTCAGCTTCGGACAGCGTGAGGGTCATTACACAGTCTCCCTTTGTAGCGCGCCGGAACTCGTGTTTAGTCGATAGTCACCGGCAGGCGTATCGTTTCCGTCGGCGAGCTTGGCAGGCGGGCTCCGAAATCAAGGACGATCTATCTCGGTATCTCCGCGAGGCCGAGACCCAGGAGATTGTGATCACACGTCATGGCAGGCCGGCGGGGGTGCTGATTGGCTTCGAATCGGAAGAAGACTGGTTCGAATATCGTCTTGAAAACGATTCGCGATTCTTGCGTCGTATCGAACAGGCGCGGAACAGCCTGCGCGCAGGCCGTGGGACCAGACTGGAAGACCTTGAAGCGGAATAATCGCGCGGCTGACATTCCATCGCAGTGCCAGTGCAAAGATGGTCCAGCCACCGCGGGCCGTCGCTGATTGGAGCAGGGCATCATAGGGCCACGGCGTATTGCCCATCATCATCGACCGGGCCGCGCCACCGGCTAGCATGTAGCCGGCAGGTTCCGTCTCAAGGGCCCTCGGACAATGGCAACTGCTCGTCCGAGCGATTCTCGCCCCCGCCGTCACCCCCCATGCGCAGACGGTGGCCGTCGAGGTCCTCGACGGTCATTTCGCGCATTCCCCAAGGATAGTCGGCAGGCGGCTCGCCAATGACCGCACCGCTCTTCTTGGCGCGCCCTTATCGATCGATTTTCCCGAGCACTCGCTGCCGTGAGTGAACCTCGATCGGCGCACCCGCGACAAAGGATCGGGCCATGCGGCCTCAGCGCGAAAACGGGAGATGCTCCGTGCGAACGATCATTTGTACGCTTGCCTTGCTTGCCGCTCTGGCTGTCGGCGCCATGGCCGCGACGTCCGCAATACCTGCTCAATCCCATGGTTTCGGCCTCAGCGACGGGTTCGGACGCGGCTTCGGCATCTTCCACAGCTATGGCTGGGGACGCGGGACGGCCGGTTATGACTTCGGCCGTTGCCACAGGCACCCTGCCGCCTGCGAGGAGGATGATGACTGATCACCGACGAGCCGTCGCCGAGGGTCCCATCGCGTATCGGGCGCCTGACGTGCGTGGCGCCCCACGGAGTCGGGACGTCAGGCGGTGCGGAGCTATTGTACGTTCACGCTGACGCTGATATTCGCCGTGCCGGGCGTCCCGGTCACTCCCTGCCCGTTCACCGCGACCGCGAAACTGTCGGAGCCCTTGAATCCGGGCTTCGCAGTGTAGACAACGGAAGCTACCCCCGCGCTCGCAGAGCCGTTTTTCGGGCGTGCCGTCACCTTGATCGAGCTGAGCCTCGTCTTGCCATTGGGACGCAGATTCCATGTGCAGGAGCTGCCGCTCACGGTCAATGTCATCGTGGTCGACGCACCAAATCGCCAGTCCTCGCCGTGACGTGTGCACTCGGCCGCGCTCGACGGTGCCGCGCCGAATATCGCAAAAGAAAAAGCAGCCGCGGCTATCGAATAGACCTTGAGCATGACGAACCTCCCGAGCCTTGCGTGAGAAACCTCGGCGCCTCAACGTTAAGTCTGTCTTGTCGTATTGCAAGGCTTGATCGGTTCGATCCGAGCGGCATGGCGGGAGACCGATGCCGGTCCGCCCGGGAGTCGTGCGATTTGCGGTTCCTTTCCGGGGAGGTGATCTTGTCGGCGCCGGTCGGCTCGAAGATCGAGGCTGGCGTCAATCTGGACCAGGCCGTGATATTGGCGGGCTAGCGAAGCGAAGGGCACGAGGGCATGGGACGAAAGTCATTGCGGGTGGAAAGCGTCGCCGAGGCCTATCTGGCGCTGCTCGCAGAACGGGGCGTCGACTATCTGTTCGCCAATGCCGGCACGGATTTCCCCCCGATCGTCGAGGCGCTGGCCGCGGCCGAGGCGTCCGGCAGCCCCGCGCCGAAGCCGATCATCGCCGTGCACGAGAACCTGGCGATGTCGATGGCCCATGGCTACGCCATGGTGTCGGGCCGCATTCCCGCCGTCATGGTGCATGTCAATGTCGGCACCGCGAACGGGATATGCGGGGCCATCAACGCCGCGCGCGAGAACGTACCGATCCTGTTCACCGCCGGCCGCACGCCGCTGACCGAGGAGGGGCTCAAGGGCTCGCGCGATGCCTATATCCATTGGGGACAGGAAATGTACGACCAGGCGGGGATGCTCCGCGAGGTGGTCAAATGGGATTACGAGTTGCGCAACGGCGAGCAGATCGAGACGGTGATCGACCGGGCGCTGAGCATCGCGGCGACCGAGCCCGCGGGCCCGGTCTATCTGACCTTGCCGCGCGAGGTGCTGGCCGGGAAGCTCGAGGAGATCAGCTACGAGCAGCCGAGCCGGCGCGTCGCGGCGGCGCCCCCGCGCGCCGATGAGGCAGCGCTCGCCGAAGCCGCGCGGATCCTCGCCGCGGCGCAAAGCCCGCTCATCCTCACCACCAATGCCGGGCGCCATCCCGAAGCCATGGCGGAGCTTTCCGCCTTCGCCGCACGCTTCGCCATCCCGGTCGTCCAGTTCACGCCGCGGCACGTGTCGATCCCGTCCGATCACGAGATGCAGCTCGGCTTTAATCCGGCGCCGCTGATCGAAGGCGCGGACGCCGTCCTGGTGCTCGAATCCGACGTGCCCTGGATCCCGAGCCGCGTCTCGCCGCCGCAAGTCGGCAAGGTGATCCATATCGGCCTCGACCCGCTGTTCCAGAACACCCCGATCCGCGGCTTCCTCTGCGACCTCGCGATCGAGGCCCGCGTCGGCCCGGCATTGCGCGAGCTCTCGGCGCTCCTCGAGCGTGGCGTGGATGAAACACGCATCGCCGCACGGCGCATCCGCATCGCGCCGGAGCGCGCGGCGCTGCATGAGGGCTGGCGGCGCCTTCGCGAGCAGGCGAGCGGCGCCCGCCCGATCCACCCCGCCTGGATCAGCCATTGCATCGGCGAAGCGAAGGGCGACGACACCATCGTGGTCAACGAATACCCGCTCATGCTGCCCCATTGCGGCTTCAACCAGCCAGGCCGCTATTTCGGCTCGAGCTCGGCCTCGGGCCTCGGCTGGGGCTTCGGCGCGGCGCTCGGCGCCAAGCTCGCCGCGCCCGAGCGCCTGGTCATCGCGACCTTGGGCGATGGCGCCTTCCTGTTCTCCAATCCGGTCGCCGCGCATTACGCGGCCCGCATGCACGACCTGCCGATCCTCACCGTGGTGTTCAACAATTCGATGTGGAACGCGGTGCGCCGCAGCACGCTCACCATGTACCCCCATGGCAGCGCGGCGAAGAGCAACAAGCCACCGCTCATCCATCTCGACGAGCTGCCGGCCTTCGAAGAGGTCTGCGCCGCCGCCGGCGGCCATGGCGAGCGGGTCGAGGATCCGGCCGAGCTGCCGGCGGCTCTGGCCCGCGCCATCAAGGTAGTGACGCAGGAGCGCCGCCAGGCCCTCCTCAACGTCATCTGCGCGGCGCCGGACGGGCCGCTGTAGAGAGGCCCGATCGGAGATGGCCCTGCGCATACTTATCGCGGCTCGGGGCCGTTGACGATCGAATTCACCTCGGCGGTGAGCCGCACCATGCCCTTGGCGTCGAAGCTTGGCCAATCCTGGGAACGGCCGAAGCGGACGATCACGAAGCGCTCGGCGGGCGCGATGACCACACGCTGCCCGAGGCTGCCGCTCGCAAAGTAGGAATCGGCCGGCATGCCGTCCTGCACGCGGAATTTCGCGAATTTCGCCTCGCCGAGATTGGTCCAGAATCCGGCGCCATAGCCGGGCTCCGCCAAGGGTGTGGCGCTCGCCGAGAAGGCGGCCCAGCCTGCAGGCAGGATGCGGCGATCGCCGACCCTGCCGTCGTCGAGGTAAAGCAGCCCGAAGCGCGCCCAGTCGCGCGCCGTCGCATAGAATTCGCTGGAGCCTACCGGCGTGCCGACGGCGTCGAAAGCCATGGTCGCCTGCCGCATGCCGAGGGGGGTGAAGAGCTCGCGCTCGGCAAAGGCGCGCACCTCCTCGGCGTGGCCGCCGACGGCGTCGCGAACGATGCGCGAGAGGATCATGTAACCGGGGCTCGAATAGCTCCAGCGCGTCCCGGGCGCCGCGATCAGACCTTGGCGCTCGGCGTAGCCGGCCATGTCGGGCTCGCTGAACTGCATGCGCGAATTGGCATCGAAGCCGTCATTGATCTCGTCGAGGTCGAGGCCGCTCGTCATCCGCAGCAGCTCCTCGATGGTGATGGCGTGGCGGGGATCGGAGGGGCTCGCCCAAGCCGCCACGGGAGCCAGCGCGTCGAGCTTCAGCCTCCCCTGGCGCACCAGGATACCGATGAGCGCATTCGTCACCGATTTGGAGACCGAGAAGCCGCGTAGCGGAGTGTCGATGCCATAGCCCTCGGCGTAACGCTCGGCGATGATCCGACCCTCATGGACCACGACCACCGCCTTCGTGGCTTTCTGCGGCCCGCCTGGCGGCGGCTCTGCGAAGGCTTGGTCGAGCGCGGCTTTCAGGCGGGGGTCGGTCGGCTCTACCGGGTCGGGCCCTGCGATGCCCCATGGATCGGCCTCGCCCGCCATGACGGGTGGCGGCGACCCAAAGGCCTGCCGATCGGGAACGCCGGGATATTCGAGATCGCAGCCATAGGAGTCGCGGTAGATCGCCCGACTCTCGAAGAGCCCGCCGAGCGATACCGTCACCGAAGGCTCGGCGCGGTCGATCTTGCGGAGCATCCTGGCTTGCAGGAACCTGATCCCCGGCCAGTGGGTGAAGAGCTCGCTGAAGGATCGATCCGGATCGAGGCCCGAGACGAAGGCTTCGCCGCAAAGGGTCCGCGCCACGGATGCGGTGGCGGCGCGGATGGCCTGATCTGGGCGCAGCGTGGCGCCGGCTGCGGCGAGCGCCAGGAGGCTCGCGGCAGCGGTCAGGGCAATGGTGGTCGTCTTGCGCATCGGCATGCTCGCCTCGCTGGTGCTGATCGATGCCGCAGGACTGGCACCCATCGGGGAGCGAGGCGCGCCGAATTTGGAATTTGGCCAGCCGCGCTTGGAAAGCGACTGGCTTTTGTCCAAACGCGCTGCGTCGGCTCGAATCGACACCGCGTTGCTGGTTTCTCCGCCCTGGCGCGTTCTCCCCCCTGGCGCGCATTCGCATGCAGTGAATCCAAAACGACACGCCGCGATCGCAGGCAGGCATTTCGAGATTGCGCGCCGGCGGCAAGCAGCGACGGTTGCGGCGAAGTGGCCGGCAGGCGCCGGCCGGAGCGCCTTTTATGCTGCGGCGCAATCTCGCTGCAAATGCAGGCGAAATGCAGCGAGCGGAGCCACGTCTTGGCGAAAATTCGAGGCTCCGTTGTTGCGTTGCAACATAGCGACGCCCGGAACCGCGACCGCATCGACACGCCCGCCTCGCCGGCAATCAGATTCACCTTGTCAAATAACGCGGCCGAAACCGTGAAACTCGAAAACCATGATACGCTAATTCCCCTCATAGGGCAAGAACTAAATGCGAACCCGTTATCCAGCCTGGCGCGACCGAGAAGATGAATCTCGATCGCAGTCCGGGCGAGCCCATGGTTTCTGCGTCAAGATTTTGATTGATTGTAGGTAACGTTTATGTTACCATATTTCGATGCTTGAGCTTCGCCATTATATTGCCGGAGACGGGCAAAGCCCGTTTGAAGAATGGTTCTCCGGCCTGGACGAGGCGGACATGGCTCTGACAAAAAGCTTTAAGGAACTGGTGCAGCGCCGGGTCGCCGATGATCCCGCCTTCGGCGAAGCCCTTCTGCGCGAAGCCATTGATACGATGCTCGCCGGCGATGTCGAGACCGGCAAGGCGGTCTTGCGCGATTATATCAAGGCGACGATCGGCTTCGAGAAGCTCGCGGCGGCGACGGGCGCGCCGCCCAAGAGCCTCATTCGCATGTTCGGCCCTCGCGGCAACCCACAGGCACGCAACCTGTTCGGCATAATCGGTTATCTGCAAAAACAGGCTGGCGTGGAATTCCACGTCACGCCCGAGCCTCGCTGAGATCTGGTCGTGAGCTTCCCTATACGGTCTTCAGGCCCCGCCTGCCCGGCGGTATTCGCTGGGTGTCTGGCCAGTGCGAGCCTTGAAGGCACGGTTGAAAGGCCCGATCGACGAGAACCCGGCATCGAGCGCGATGGTGAGGATCGGAACTGAGGCCTGGCCGGGATCGGCGAGCGCCGCCATCGCCTCATCGATCCGATAGCCGTTGGAAAGCCGCGAAATTGCGGTGGCCGAGCTGCTGGTTGATCAGCCGGCGCAGGCGGTATTCGGGCACGCCGAGCCGGCCAGCGAGGCCGGCTATGGCAAGAGTTTCGTCGCGGTAGGCCCGGTTCGTCTCGAGCTCGCGACGCAGCTTCTCGAGCAGCGCCGCCTCACGGGGATCGTCGGGGATTGCGGGGGGCCGATCGGCCTTCCGCCGGCTCTCTTTCGCGAGCGCCAGGGGCTGCAGCAAGTTTCGCGGGGCAAGCGACAGCAAGGCCACCGAGAAGGCGAACGCCAGAACGAGGTTGCCCACGACGTTTGCCCCGGCGAGCGTCGTCGAGCCGGGGCCGCCGCGCAGCACCGCGCCGGAGACGATGCTCAAGGTGGTGAAGAGCCCCACCGAGACCACGAAGGCGAAGCGCAGGCGCCGCCGCGCCTCGTCGAGATCGCCGGCGCGGCCGGCCAGCACGTTCCAGAGCGCCAGCGCCACGCAGATGAGCGCCAGCCCGTGATGCGGCAGGAACCGCCAGGGCGCGGCGGTGAAGGCGCCCAGCACGCCGAGCCCCACCAGGCCGAGCCAAGCCGCGGCATGGGGCCAGGAAGCCTCGAACTCGTCGTCGAACAATGCGGACGCGGTCACCCAGAAGACGGCGGGGTTGCCCGCGGCCAGGATCCGCAGCGGCGCGAGCCAGAGCGCGCGCACCTCGTCGAGGACCGGGGCCGAAGCCACGAGATCAGCCGCTGCGCCAAGCGTGAACAGCGCCGCATAGCGGCCGGCGGCGGTGTTGCGGCCCGCGCGCAGCAAGAGCATCGTCAGCAGAAGCAGGAGGGCGATGGCGCCCCCGCGCATCCCCGCCTCGATGATCGACATCGCAGAACTCCGAAGCCTGCCTACCGCCGCCAGCGAGCGCGGTTGGGCGCGAACGCATGGCATTCGGCGCCAGCATAGGCGAAGCCGCGACAGGCTCCAGCGTCATCGTCAGGCGGCCGACGCCCCGCACGGCGCCTTGAGACACGCTGGCCCCCGCCGGGAATTGGATTGACCCTGGGCGCGAGGTCGGGAGCGACACCCGAAACTAGCCCGTTCGGGGCGGCTGTCCCGGCTCGGCGCCGATACGCAAAAATGCCGCACGCCATCGCCATCCTTGATCTTGATCAAACGATGCTCGCAGCTGAGGCGGCATGGTGTCGGCGGGCGGGAGGAACACCGTCAGCCTGGGCGCATCCTCGAAGGGGCGACCGGAATTTGCCCAACACCTTGATCGGAGGCAAGAAATGGCGATCCGCTATGCTGGCTCGAGCTTGATTCTGGGGGCAATCCTGCTTGCGGGATCCGCCTATGGGGCTTCGCGCGAGGAGAACCTCAACGATCCAATCATCGGCGTCGAAGACGCAATCCTCACCGACGCGCCCGCCATGCCGCCGGCGATCCATCGCAGCAACGCCACCAAGGTCGTCGTGCATCTCGAGGTCAGGGAAGTCGAAGGACGGCTGGCCGACGGCGTCAGCTATACGTTCTGGACTTTCGGCGGCAAGGTGCCGGGCAAGTTCATCCGCGTGCGCGAGGGCGATCTCGTCGAGTTGCATCTCGACAATCACCCCGACAACAAGAACCCGCACAATATCGACCTGCACGCCGTCAACGGCCCCGGCGGCGGTGCGGCGGCCACGCTGACGGCGCCCGGCCACAGCTCGGTGTTTTCGTTCAAGGCGCTCAATCCTGGCCTCTACGTCTATCATTGCGCGACCGCGCCGGTCGCGATGCATGTCGGCAACGGCATGTACGGGCTGATCCTCGTCGAGCCTAAGGAAGGCCTGCCCGCGGTCGACCACGAATATTACGTCATGCAAGGCGACTTCTACACCAAGGGCGCCAATGGCGAGCAGGGCTTGCAGTCGTTCAGCATGAGCAAGGCGATCGACGAGAAGCCCGAATATGTGGTGTTCAACGGCGCAGTGGGATCGACGGTCGGCGACAAGGCGTTGACCGCGAAAGTCGGCGAGACCGTTCGATTGTACGTCGGCGACGGCGGGCCGAACCTCATCTCGTCCTTCCATGTCATCGGCCAGATCTTCGATACCGTGTGGCCGGAGGGCAATCTCGGCGCCCCCACGCATAATGTGCAGACCACGGTGATTCCGGCCGGCGGCTCGGCGATCGCGGAATTCAAGATGAGCGTGCCCGGCACCTTCATCATCGTCGACCATTCGCTCACGCGCGCCTTCAACCGCGGCGCGCTGGCGCAGCTGAGAGTCAGCGGAGAGGAGAACAAGATCGTCTATTCGGGCAAGACGAGCGACGAGGTCTACATGCCGGAGGGCGTCGGCATACGCGTCGCCGCGCAAACCGCAACGGCTGCGCCGGCCGCCAAGGACAAGGCGGAACGCATCAAGCTCGGTGCCGGCATCTACGCCAATAACTGCCAGGCCTGTCATCAGCCCAATGGCGAGGGCGTGCCAGACGCCTTCCCGCCGCTCGCCAAATCGGACTATCTCAATGCCGACAAGGTGCGCGCCATCAAGACCGTCACCGGCGGTCTCGAGACCAAGGTGACGGTCAATGGCCGCGAGTTCAACAACGTGATGCCCGCCTGGGATCTGCCCGACGAAGATATCGCCAACGTGCTCACCTTCGTCTACGGCAGCTGGAGCAATTCCGGCCTCGAGGTCGTGCCCGGCGAGGTCAAGGCCAATCGCGTAGCGGGGAAATGAGCGATGCGCGGCGCCAGCCGTTGGCTCGGCGCGGTCGTGGCGCTCGCCGCGACGATCGCGCCTTGCCTTGGCGCCGAGGCCGATCGCGCCGGAATGGCTCTGCTCCCCGCGGGGTTCTATACGCCGTTCCAGCGCCTCAAGGCGACGGGCGCCAAGGTGTCCGCCGCGGCGACGCCGATCGGCTCGTTCCGGCTCGACGCCGAGCCGGTGACCAACGCGCAGTTCCTCGATTTCGTGACCGCCCATCCGCAATGGCGAAAGTCGCAAGTCAAGTCCTTGTTCGCCGATAATCGCTATCTGCGGCGCTGGCCGGGCGATCTCGAGCTGCTCGACGCGCAATCCGCCGCCGAGCCGGTGACGAACGTATCGTGGTTCGCTGCGCTTGCCTATTGCCGCGCCCGTGGCCTGCGCCTGCCGACGACCGAGCAATGGGAATATGCGCTCGCCGAT
>JBIOEK010000118.1:0-9394 GCA_044445925.1 Hyphomicrobiales bacterium | reverse complement strand
GGCTGCGACGGCGGATGGTGAGCTTCAGCTCGGGTGTTTCCAAGATGAACTCGTCGCAAGCGCTGGCGTCGATGATCTTGACGAGATCCGCGACCTGATCGTAGCGCAGGCTCATGGCCGGCCCACCTTTCGCCGGCTCTCGCTTCGCTCGGAGCGCGGTTCCGCCTCTCCCCACAATGCGTCCGCCATCTTCTCCGCGGCGGCGCGCAGCAAGGGCACGCATTGCGTAGCGCGCTTCAGCGACATGCGCGCCAGAGGGGCCGAGACCGCCAGACCCGCGGCAACGCTCCCGTTCGGCGCCCGGACCGGCACGGCGACGCAGACGACGCCGGCCAGGAATTCCTGATTGTCGGTCGAGACCTCGGTCGCCCCGATCCGCTCCAGCTCGCTTTCGAGCAAAGCGGGATCGGTGATCGTGTGCTCGGTGTAGCGGTGCAGCGGGGTCGCGGTCAGCAGCCTTCGCCGCTGTTCCGGCGGCACGAAGCTCAGGAACAGCTTGCCCATCGATGTGCAGTGAAGCGGCACCCGCGATCCGGGCTCGAAGCGCAAACCAAACGGCCAGGCCGCCTCGACGCGATCGAGGTACATGAGGTGATTGCCCACCCGGATGCCGAAATTGCACGTCTCGCCGATGTCGCGGGACAAGGCCTCCAGGATCGCGTGACGCGGCGCCGCCCGGGCTGAAGCCGCAACCACGCCGAAGCCCAGCCGGACTAGCCTCGCTCCAGGCGCGTAGCGCCGGCTGCCCGGCTCGCGCTCGAGAAAGCCCTCGCTCTCGAGCATATGCACGATACGGTGCGCGGTCGGCTGGGGAATGTTCAGAAGCGTCGCGAGCTCGGATACGCTCAAGGCGCGCTGCGTCTGCGCGATGGCCTCCAGGAACGCGAACGGCTTCGGGGCGGTCGCGCCGCCGACCGCCTCGTCGAGCTGCACTATCGTTTGCCGAGCGGCCCGCAACGGAAGCTCCAGGGTGGTTGGCTCCGCCTATCCGGCAGTTGCCAAGATTCTTTCAAAACCCAGTCTACCAATACCAAGTCTATCAAAAACCGATACGAAAAAACTTGCAATATGAATTTTTTTCGGCGTGAATGGGTTGACTTCCACTGATCGATCAAGGCGGTTTCGTGCGACGAGTGCTGATCGCAAATCGGGGAGAGATTGCGCTTCGCGCCGTGCGTGCCTGCCGCGGGCTCGGCCTCGAAAGTGTAGCGGTGCATTCGACGGCCGACCGCAATTCGCCTCATCTTTGGGCCGCCGACCGCGCCGTCTGCATCGGTCCGCCGCCGCCGAGGTCCAGCTATCTGAGCGGCCCGTCGCTGCTCGAGGTCGCCCGCCGCACCGGCTGCGATGCCGTCTATCCGGGCTACGGCTTTCTCTCGGAAAACAGCGAGTTCGCGCGCCAATGCGGCGATGCCGGGCTCATTTTCGTGGGGCCGGGCGCCGACGCGATCGCTCTGATGGGCGACAAGGCCGCGGCGCGCCGCGTGGCGTCGGCGCTCGGAATTCCGGTCGTGCCGGGTTCGGAGGGCGGCTTCCTCGCATCCGCCGAGGCGCAGATTCTCGCCGAAGAGATCGGCTTCCCCCTGTTGCTCAAGGCGAGCGGCGGCGGCGGCGGAAGGGGCATGCGGATCGTCCGGCGCGCCGAAGAGTTCACCGCGCAATTCGAGCAAGCGACGGCGGAGGCCGAGGCGGCTTTCGGCCGCTCGGAAATCTATCTCGAATGCTTCTTTCCGAAGGTCCGCCATATCGAGATCCAGATATTTCGCGACCGGCAGGGCACCCCCGCGCATCTGTGGGAGCGCGACTGCAGCGTTCAGAGGCGGCATCAGAAGCTAGTCGAGGAGGCCCCGTCCCCCGTCCTGCAGCCGAGGGTTCGCCGCGAAATGGCTGAGGCCGCGCTCACCCTGATCTGCGAGCTCGATTACGAGAACGCCGGCACGGTCGAATTCATCTACGATGTGGAGAGCGAACGTTTCTTCTTCATCGAGATGAACACCCGCATCCAGGTCGAGCACCCGGTCACCGAGATGCTCACCGGCATCGACCTGGTCATGGAGCAATTGCGCGTTGCCGCAGGCGAACCCCTGTCCTTCGCGACGCCCGCCGAGCCCGAGGGGCGAAGCGCCATCGAGTTCAGGATCAACGCCGAGGATCCAGCGCTCGATTTCCGGCCCGCTCCCGGCACGCTGACGAACTGGCGTCCTCCGAGCGGCCCCGGGATCCGCCTCGATACCCATGCCTATCGAGGCTATGCGGTCCCGCCCTATTACGACTCCCTGCTCGGCAAGCTGATCGTTTGCGGGAACAGCCGCAAGGAGGCGATCGCGGCTTCACGCCAGGCCTTGGCGCGCTTCGAGGTCGCAGGCGTCCCCACGACCATCCCGTTCCACGCCGATCTGCTGACGAGGCCCGAATTCGATCGAGGCGAAGTGCACACGACCTGGGTCGAGAACGACTATCTCAGCACGGAACACGCCGTTGACTAGGAAGACGATCCGCCTGATCGACGTCACCTTGCGGGACGCGCATCAATGTCTGTGGGCGACGCGCATGACGACGGCCATGATGGCCGATATCGCGCCGCGGCTGGACCGCGCCGGATTCGAGGCGATCGATCTTGCCGGAGGGGCCGTCTTCGATGTCTGCGTGCGTTATCTGCGCGAGAACCCTTGGGAGCGCATGCGCATCCTCAGCCGCTGGGTGACGCACACGCCTCTCGTCGTCATGACGCGCAGCCAGAGCTTGTTCACCTTCGAGTTCTTCCCCGACGATATCGTGGCGCTCACGGCCGAACGCATTTGGGCGAACGGCATCCGCTATCACACGCCCTATGACGCGCTCAACGATATGCGCAACATGGAGGTGCCGGTTCGCGCCGCCAAGAGGGTCGGGCTGTATACGGCGGGCGGGGTCGTCTTCACGCATAGCCCGGTGCATACCGACAGCTATTACGCGGGAAAAATCCGCGAGCTCGCGGCGCTCGGCGTCGACGCGATCTACCTCAAGGATGCGAGCGGCCTGCTCACGCCCGAGCGTGTCGCAACTCTCATTCCCGTCGCCAAGGCAGCCTGCGGCGGGCTGCCTCTACAGCTCCACTCCCATTGCTTGACCGGGCTTGCCCCCTACGCGGCCATCAAGGCGATCGAGTGCGGCATCGACGTCGTGCACACCGCGACCTCGGCGCTCGCCAACGGCGCATCCCATCCGGCGACTGAGCAGTTCGTCGCGAATGCGCGCCGCCGGGGATTCGAGGTCCCGCTCGATCTCGAGCCGATCGGGGAGGTTGCCGAGCGCTTGCGCTACATCGCCAAGCGCGAAGACAAGCCGCTCGGCGAGATCGCCGAGTACGACGCCTTCCACTACGAGCACCAGATGCCGGGAGGCATGGTCTCCAACCTCAGGTCCCAGCTCGGCGCGCTCGGACTGGCCCACAAGATCCCGCAGGTGCTGGAGGAGGCCGCGCGCGTGCGCCGCGAGCTCGGCTACCCGATCATCGTCAGCCCTTTCGCGCAGTTCGTGATGACCCAGGCGGTGCTGAACGTCATGGGTCTTGAACGCTACGCCAATGTTCCAGACGAGGTCCGCAAATATGTGCTCGGCCATTACGGCGAGATCGCAGGCCCTGTCGACCCGGATATCCTCGACAAGATCACGCGCGGAGAGGAGCCGATCAGCGGGCGGCCCGGCGATCGGCTCGAGCCGGCGATCCCGAAGCTGCGACGCGATCGCGGCCCCTTCGCCTGCGACGACGATCTGCTGCTTGCGGCCTTCTACCCGGCGGGCGAGGTCGAGGCGCTTCGCACTGCTGGTCCGATCGAGACGAGCTATCCGCTCGCCCAGACGCCGATCGCGACCCTTCTCGCCGAGATCGCGCGGCGTCCCGACATCAGGTCGTTCCATCTCGTCGAACAGGCTCCGCGAGCAGGCGCCGATCCGAGGACAGCGCAATGAGCAGACCCGCCATCATCAGCGTCGCCATCACCGGGGCCTTGCCGCGCAAGACGGATTCAGGCGCCGTGCCGGTGACGCCTGGCGAGCAGATCGAATCGACGCATGAGGCATTCGAGGCGGGCGCGTCGCTCGCCCATATCCATGTGCGCAACCCCGACGAAAGCCCCAGCTCCGATCCCGAGCTGTTCGCCGAGGTTCAGGAAGGCGTGCGCAAGCACTGCCCGGGCATGATCGTGCAGCATTCGACGGGAGGTCGCGGGCGCAGCCAGGCGGAACGCGGCCGCTGCATTTCGGTGAGGCCGGACATGGCGTCATTGGCGACCGGCTCGGTCAACTTCCCGAGCCAGATCTACGAAAACCCGCCTCAGCTCGTCGAGGACCTTGCGCGCAACATGCTCGAGCTCGGCGTCAAGCCCGAGATCGAGGTCTTCGATGCGGCGATGCTCTACAACGCCAAGTCGCTCGTCGATCGCGGTCTCGTCAAGGCGCCGGCCCATGTGCAATTCGTGATGGGCATCACCAACGCTCTGCCCGCCCGCCGCAGGCTGCTCGAATTCCTGGTCTCGGAGCTGAAGGAGCTGATGCCCGACGCCACCTGGACCGGGGCCGGCATCGGCCGACATCAGCTGGAGGTGAATCACTGGTGCCTGGAGCTCGGCGGCCATACGCGCACGGGATTGGAGGATAATCTGCGCTTCGACAAGACGCGCCTGGCTGGCAGCAATGCCGAGCTCGTGGCGCGCGTGGCCGAGATCTGCGCCGCCTATGATCGGCACAGCGCGAGTCCTGCCGAAGCCAGGCGAATTCTCTCGCTCCCCATGGCTTGAGCCGCACCCTCGAACCGTTGGATAGCGAACCATCAACCGAGATCTTAGAAGGCGTTGGGGCCGCGAAAGCGCAATAAGACTGAAAATGGGCAAGGGAGGACGACAAGATGCAAAGCACGCCTGGCACGACGGGTTCATCGATAAGGACCGTCGCATTCGCAAGCGCCATCGGCACGACGATCGAATGGTACGACTTCTTCCTCTACGGCGTCGTGACGCCGCTGGTGTTGAACAAGCTGTTCTTCCCCAATTTCGATCCGATCGTCGGAACTCTCCTGGCTTATACGACATTCTTCGTCGGCTTCATCTCGCGACCGATCGGCGGCATCATCTTCGGTCATTATGGCGATCGAATCGGGCGCAGAACGGTCCTGGTCATAACCCTTCTCGTCATGGGATTGGCGACGTTCCTGATCGGCTTCCTGCCGACCTATGAGTCGATCGGCGTCTGGGCGCCGGTCCTGCTCCTGGTCTTGAGAATATTCCAGGGGCTCGGCATCGGGGGCGAATGGGGAGGCGCAGTGCTCATGGCGATCGAGCATTCCCCCGAAGGCAAGCGCGGCTTCTACGGCAGCTGGCCGCAGATCGGCGTGCCCGCCGGGCTCTTGCTCAGCTCCGGCGTGGTCGCGCTCCTGTCCCTCATGCCGGACGCGACTTTCCTCGCCTGGGGCTGGCGCGTGGCCTTTCTCCTGAGCGCGGTTCTCGTGGCGGTCGGCCTCTATATTCGCCTCAAGGTGCTCGAGACGCCGGCCTTCTCGCTCGTCAAGGAGGCGGGCAAGCAGGCCCAGGTGCCGTTCATGGAGCTCTTTCGCGCGCATCCGAAGAATGTGCTTCTGGGTTTGGGCGCCCGCTACATCGAGGGCGTCACCTTCAACACATTCGGCGTCTTCATCATCGCCTACATCACCACGGCTCTCGGCCTGCCGAGGCAGGTGGCGCTTGCCGCCGTCATGATCGCCTCGCTCATCATGATCGTGATGCTGCCGATCTTCGGCAAGCTCTCGGACCGTTACGGCAGGCGTATCGTGTTCGGGGCGGGCTCGCTCGGGATCGGCATTCTGGTCTTCCCATCCTTCTGGCTGATGCAGACGCACACTCCGGCCCTGATCTGGATCGCGGTCGCGATCCCGTTCGCCTTCGTCTATCCGGCCGTCTACGGTCCGGAGGCCGCCTTGTTCTCGGAGCTCTTCGATACGCGGGTCCGCTACAGCGGCGTATCCTTCGTCTATCAATTCTCCGGCATCTTCGCGAGCGGCCTCACGCCGATCATCGCTACCGCACTCCTGGGCACAGGCGCCAACGCGCCATGGTATATCAGCCTCTATGTGCTGGTCGTCAGCCTGATCAGCGCCGCATCCGTCTATGCCATGCACGATACCCACGAGCGCGACATGACCGTCGATGCCGCGCAGGAGCCCCTGGCGCAAAGAGCCCCCTCGGGCTGAAACCCGGGAGGCTTTGCGTTCATTCGGATCGGAGTTGCGCGAATGGATATGGGCTTGCATGACCGAGTGGCCGTCGTCACGGGTGCCGCGACGGGAATCGGCGCCGCCATCGCCGAGAGCCTGGCGAAGGAGGGCTGCATCGTCTGGGTCGCGGACCGGGACGGGGGCGAGGCTGAGCGCACCGCCGGCGATCTCGCCGCCCGGAATCTACGTGCGAGGTCGGTCGTCGTCGACGTCACCCGGCCCGAGGAAGTCACGGCCGCGATCTCGAGCGTCATGCGGCAAGATCGCAGGCTCGATATTCTCGTCTGCAATGCCGGGATGCTGAAAACCCTGCCGTTTCGGGACTCGGCCCTGGAAGACTGGAAGGAGGTCGTCGACGTCAATCTCCTGGGCGTCGTCCACTGCATCCGCGAAGCGGTATCGGCCATGGCCGTCGAGGGGGGCGGCCGCATCGTCAACATCGCGTCGGTTTCGGCGATGCGCGGGGGCGGCTCGATCGGCAACACGCTCTACGGCACGACCAAGGCCGGCGTCGTGGCGCTCACCCGAGGATTGGCGCGCGAATTCGGGCCGCTCGGGATCACGGTCAACGCCATCGCGCCCGCGGTCGCCGATACGCGCATGACGCGTGCGACCTTGAGCGACGAAAAGCGGGAACGCATCATCGCGCGCATACCGCTCGGGCGCCTCGCGACGCCGGCGGATATCGCGGATGCGGTCACCTTCCTGGCGTCCGACCGCGCGCGCTTCATCAGCGGGGCCGTGCTGCCCGTCGATGGCGGCATACTTACGACATGAATTTGCGACGTGAATTTGCGGCATGACAAGAAATCGGGAAAAGCCATGCGCTTCGGTCTGATCGGTTACGGTGCCTGGGGGAAGTTTCACGCCGAGGCGATCCGCAAGACGGCCGGCGCCGAGCTCGCGGCCATCGCCTGCGCCAGCGAGGCCACGGCCCGGGCGGCTCGCGAGCGCTATCCGGAAGCGAGGGTGCATCTCGATTGGAGAGCCCTTCTTGCCGATCGCTCGATCGACGCCGTCGACATCGTCGTGCCCAATCACCTGCATGCCGATGTCGCCATCGCGGCGCTCGAGGCCGGCAAGAACGTGCTCCTCGAAAAGCCCATGGCCGGGAGCGTCCTCGATTGCGACCGCATCGTCGCGGCGGTCAACCGCACCGGACGCGTGCTGAGCGTCGGCCATGAGTTCCGCGCCTCGACGCAATGGGGGCTGATCCGGAACCTGATCCGCCAGGGCGAGATCGGCGAGCCCCTCTACGCCAATGTCAGCCTCTTCCGCTTTCCCTATCGGCAGGGTTCCGGCGGCTGGCGCTATGAGAGAGACCGCGTGGGATCGTGGATCCTGGAAGAGCCGGTCCACTTCTTCGACATGCTGATGTGGTGGTTCGAGGAGCTCGGCGATCCCCATAGCGTGCACGGCTTCGGCAATTCGAAGGATCGCGGGCAGGGCATGTACGATAATTTTTCAGCGGTGATGCGCTGGCGCAAGGGCGCCTATGCGGTCGTGACCCAGACGCTTGCAGGCTTCGAGCATCATCATGTGGTGGAAATCGCCGGCAGCGAAGGCTCGGTCAGGACCTGGTGGTCGGGAACGATGGACCGCACATTCGAGCCCAGGCACGAGCTGAAGATCCAGCGCCGCGGCCAGAAACAATGCGAGATCGTCCAGCTTGGTCCGTCGGGCGAAGTCTTCGAGCTCGAGGAGGAGCTCGCCATGACGGTCGCCGCATTCGAGAAGGGCAGGCCGCTGGTCTCGGCCGAGGAGGCACGCAAGCGCATCATCGTCTGTCTCGAGGCCGAGCGCGCTCTGGCGGAAGGCAGGGAGATCGCGCTAAGCTTCTGAGAAGGCCCGGCGCCGCCCGGGCTCGTGCTCGGGTCGAGCGGCGAGGTAGCGAGCGACGAGGATCGGGGCGTCCTCGAATGCAAAACAGGGAGGAAGGCCGTGGACCGCAGATTCGTTTTGAAGGCCGGGATTACGGGCGCAGGAATTCTCGCCGCGCCCGCTTACCTCAGGGCCCAGTCGTCGAAGAAGCTCAGCATCCTGACCTGGAACATTGCCGACCAGGAAGCGCTGTTCAAGGAAGAATTCGCCGACTTCAAGGCCTCGAATCCGGGCGTCGAGATCGAATGGCTCGACAAGAAGGGGCCTGATCTCCCGGCCTTCTACCAGACGCAGATCGTGGCCGGCACGCCGCCCGACATCGTCGATCTCCAGGGCGCGATTTGGGTGGATTACGCAGCCAATGGCGGGCTCGTGGATCTCACGCCCTACCTGCAGAAAGAGCCGGATGTGGGCAAGCGCTTCAATGCCGACTACCTCGGCGGCTGGGTCTATCAGGGGAAGAATTATCTCCTTCCCTACTATGTCGCCAAGACGCTGCTCTTCTACAACAAGACCATGTTCAAGGAGGCCGGCCTTGCCGGCCCGCCGCAAAGCTTCGACGAGATCATCGGGTTTTCGGAGAAGATGGCCAAGGCCGAGAAGACCGGCTTCCTCACGCTCAATTTCGATTGGCTCTATTGGCCATTGTTCAAGATGAACGACATCGAGCTCCTGTCGCCGGACGGCAAGAAGGCGGCCTTCAACACGCCCCGATGCGCGGATGTGCTCACCCGCCTCGCCAAGGCGACGAGCTCGGGAGGCATCAACAAGATCGCCTGGACCGGCCGCTGGGTCGAACCCAACGGTGCCTTCGCCTCCGGCACGGTGGGCATGCTTCATGCCCATTCGGCGTCATATTTCTTCGTCAAGGGCCAAGGCCCATGGGTCAACGATCAGACGCTCGGAGCGGCGCAGATCCCAGGCTTCTGGTCGACGCCGACCAATCACGGCTTCGCCATCTCCAAGGGCTCGAAGAACCCGGACCTCGCCTGGAGCTTCATCAAGCACATGACGAGCGACAAATGGGCCTCGGCCTTCTTCAAGACGAGGAGCGTGCTGACCGCGAATGTAGCGGCCGACACCGCGGGCCTGGCGCAGCTCGAAAAGACCGAGCCGTTGGCCGCTGCCGTGCTGCGCACGCAGATCGAGCATACCGACAAGCTCACCGGCAATTGGCCGCTGCCTTATGACGCGGAGCTGAAGGATGCCTTCTGGCCCGAAATCCAGAATGGGGTGCTGGGCCGCAAGGACGCAAAGACGGCGCTC
>JBIOEK010000117.1:0-9440 GCA_044445925.1 Hyphomicrobiales bacterium | reverse complement strand
GCCCAAGCTCACAGCGCCGGAGCTACAGATTCACCTGTCAAATAGCCGTGCTCCGGCCATGGGGCGAGGCACGTCATCTCGAGGGCGCATGATAATCGAGGCGCGATCAGAACGCAACAGGAACGAGGGCTCGAACAGGGCGGCTGCATGAGTGAATTGTGCACACGCCTCGCGGGAGAAAGGCAGCTACGCCACCGGCGAGCCGGATCGCCGGAGCGAGAAGTCGCTCCTTGGGCCGTCATGGCATAAGACGGCGTCGAACATGCCGATATCCTCGATTGCGCCGAGCGTGCTTCGCCTGGCGCATAGTGCGACCCGGAAGCCCTGGAGCTTGGCTTGGCGCAGGAACGCCACTTCCTGCTCGTGGCCGAGACCGAGCGATTCGAGGATGCTGGTCGAACGGCCGTCGAAGAAGGATACGCTCGGCACGTTGACGATGCGCTCGATGCCTTTGCGACGAAGCTGGGCGAGGAGCCTGGTCGGCGACCGGAAGCGGTCGAGGGCGAACAAGCCGAAATAGAACGCAAGATCGCCATCGCCCGGCGCCTTGAAGACCTCCTCGGAGTCGACGAAGTCGTTCACGTCGTGAATCGGCAAGACGGCCACCCACAGCCCGCTCTCCGGCGAGAGACCCTTCAGCCATGGGCATATGACAGTGATCGAGCCCCTGGGATCGTCGCGGTCGGCATGCGGGATGTGCTCGACGAACCGGATCTGCATGTTCAGCACCTCGTTGCCGCAAGCCGCCGCCTCGCCGCGGCTTGCGCATTCCCGATCCTGGCCCTCTACTCACAATTACCCAATCTTGCCTAGATTGCATCTGTTCCCGTGCGGCCCGATCGGTCAGCCTCGATGCTGGAGGAAGCGCCGATCTGTTCCGGTTCGGGCGAATGCGCGGTTACGCCGCCGCTTGCCAATCGACATGCCTGGAGCGAGATGGGTTCAGGTTGAATCGAGACAGATCTCTCGACGAGCGAGGTGGTGCGTGCCGGTGTTTCGCAATGGGGAGGCTCCGCCCGCATGGTGCGAGCTGGGCGGCTTCGAGATTCTCGACTTGAGCGAAGGCCAAGGCGCGGATCAATCGAGACGGGGGCGCCGCGAAAGGCTGCTCGTCACCTCGGGTACGATGCAGCTTCTCCTCCCGGACGGCTCGATCATTCTCAAGGAGAACCAGTTCATCGATCTCCCGGCCACCGAAACCTGGAGGCTGCGAGCCTGCTCGCCCAAGGCCCAGATCGTCCGGCTTTCCGGCCGCTGGGGGCGCGATCTCGGAGGCTGCGGCATCTTCCGGGTGACCGAGCAGGAGAAGCCGGTCAATATCGGCGACCCCGTCTCCTACGCCAAAAGGACATCCGTCGATTCCCATTATCATGATTGCGACGAATATTGGGTCATCCTCGAAGGGCATGGAAGCGTGGTGGTCGGCGATCGCCAGATGAGCGTGTCGCCCGGCGATTGCGTGCCGATCGGCATGGGCCATCATCACGACATGCCGCTCGTCTCAGAGCCGGTGAAGGCGGTCTTTTTCGAGACCACGCTCGAAAGGCAAAAGCGCGTCGGGCATCTGTGGACGCACACGCATGGCGCGGCGCAACCGGTGGCGGAGAGAACCTGACATGACGAAAAAGGTCATTCACGTCGGGGTCGGAACGTTCGGGCGACGCTGGTGCACCGAATTCCTGGCCGCCAATGTGGCCGACGGCACCATCGAGGTCGTGGCTGTCGTCGATGTCGACGAGAAGGCGCTGGCTTTCGGGCGCCAGGCGCTCAACTTGCCGGCGCAAGCCTGCTTCGCCGATCCGCGCGCTGCCTTCGCGGCGCACCGTGCCGATTTCTGCACGATCGTGGTGCCCCCGAACTTTCACGAGGCGATCGTCGACATCGCGCTCCAGCACGGCGTCGACATCCTGTGCGAAAAGCCGATTGCCGATACCATGGCGGGCTCGCTCAGCATCGCCCGCAAGGTCCGTGAGGCCGGTCGCAAGATGGCGGTGACGATGAGCCACCGCTTCGATCAGGACAAGACGACCTTGCGCCAGATCATCCGCTCGGGCCAATTCGGCAAGGTCAACAATGTGAGCTGCCGCTACCTCGCCGATCTGCGCGAGCATCTGGCCTGGGGCGCGCTGTTCCGCCACACCATGCAGGATCCGCTGATGATCGAGGGGGCCGTGCATCATCTCGATCTGGTCGCCGATTTCGCCGGCGCGCCCTGCGAGACGATCTACGCGTCGACCTGGAGGCCGGACTGGGCCCGCTATGCGGGCGACACCGACGGCATCGTGCTGATGACCTTCGAGAACGGCGCCAGGGGGGTCTACGAGGGAAGCTCGTCCGCGGCCGTGGGGCTCAACGACTGGACGCGCGAATATGTCCGCGTCGATTGCGAGCTCGGAACCGCGATCCTGAACGGCCGGGAGATCGAGGTCTTCTCGCGCTCCGACCTCAAGCGCCAGAGATGCCTCGAGGGCCAGGGGCAGAAGATCCAGCTCATCACCCAGCCGAAATGGCTGAACACCTGGCTCATCGAGAAATTCTGCCGCTGGCTGGACGGGGGACCCGCGATGGAGACGCAGGTCGAGGCCAATGTGCAGGCCTCCGCCCTGATCTTCGCGGGCATCGAAAGCGCGCGGACTGGACAAGCGATCAGGATCGCTGACTATATCCGGTCGCATGGATGAGCGCATCAACGCCGCGGAGGCGGAACGGCCAGGCGAGCTGAGCGGCTCGGCCGCCGGCCGCAGGAAGTTTCTCGTCGGTGCCGCCATCGGCACCGGCATGGCGGCCCAGTCGGCGATGCGCGGCGGCGCCGATTTCCTGCTGGCGCTCAGCGCCGGACGCATCCGCTGCATGGGCGAGCCTTCGATCGCGGCGATGCTGCCCCTCAAGGAGAGCAACGCCCTCGTCATGAGCTTCGCGCGCTCGGAAATCCTGCCGCGTGCCACGGTACCGGTGTTCTTCGGCGCCTCGACCTTCGACCCAAGGCTCGAGCTTTCGGATCTCGTCGACCGCATCGTCGAGGCCGGCTTCTCCGGCGTCGCGAATTTTCCGACTGCGATTCTCATCGACGGCGCCTATCGCCGATTCCTCGAGGAGGAAGGGCTGGGCTTTGGTCGCGAGCTCGAGCTGCTCGAACTGGCCAAGGCACGCGGCCTCACGACGCTTGCCTACACGCATACGATCGAGGAGGCCCGTGCGGCGGCGCAAAGAGGCATCTCCATCGTCAACATCGATCTCGGCTGGAACATGGGCGGTGTCCTGGGGGTCGACAGCGATCTGCGCATCGAGGAGGCGGCGCTGATGGCGAATACGACCGCGCGCGTCGTGCATGCGGTGTCGCCAACGACGCGCTGCGTCGTCGAAGGGGGCCCCATCGTCAGCCCGAGGCAGCTCGAGGAGCTGTGCCAGATCGCGCGTGTCGACGGCTATATCGGGGGATCGACGATCGATCGCGTGCCGTCCGAGAGCGCCATGGAGGTGGTCACCGCGGCTTTCAAGGCGATCGGCGCCCTGCACCACCGCATCGATGGCCTCGAGCGCCGGGTCGATCGGCGGGCCCTGCCTCGCTGCCTCTGGGGGCACTCGGCCGCGGCCGAGAATGCGCGCGCCCTGTTCGCCCGCCTCGCAGTCACCGATCATCCCGTCATGATCGTCGGCAATCCCGGCACCGGTCGCCGCGAGATCGCACGGGCCTTGCACGCGGCGGGCGCCCGCAAGGGCCGCAACCTGGTCACGCTGTCCTGCGGCGATTCGACCCCCAAGAGGCTCAAGCTCGACCTGTTCGGGTGCATGGCCGGCGCCCATCCCGAGGTTGCGAAGAACCGTGTCGGTTGGCTGGAGCTGGCGCGAGGCTCGACCATTCTGCTCGACGACGTCGAAGCTCTCGACATCGACGTGCAGCGCCAGCTCGCTGAGGCCGTGGAGGCCGGCCGCTTCTGGCGGCTCGGCGGCGAGGAGGCCATCGAGCTCGATGTCAGGTTCCTCGGCATCGCTGGGACCGACCTGCGCACGGCCGGGACGGGGGTGCTCGATTCCCGCTTCGCCGAATGGATCAGCTGCTTCACCATCGTCCTGCCGCCGCTGCGCGAGCGGCTCGACGATCTGCCCTCCCTCATCGACGAGACGCTCTCCTTGATCCAGGGGCGGGCCAACGGACGACGCAAGAGCCTCGATCCGTCGGCCTTCCGGGCACTGGCCTCGCATGACTGGCCGGGCAATTTGCGGGAGCTCACCTCGGTGCTCGAACGTGCGGCGCTGTCGAGCCCCGGCGCCGTCATCTCGCTCGAGCATCTGCCCCCATTCGCTGATGGCGGGGGGCGAACGGGAAGCGATCTGTCATCGTTCCGTTCCGAGAAGGACTGGCTCCTCCATGGCTTGCGCCGCAACCGCTTCCGTCGCGGCTTGACCGCCGAGTATCTCGGCGTCTCGCGCAAGACCTTGTATAACAAGATGCGCGCCTACGGCCTCTTGCCGGCGAGCCGCGAGGCAAGAACCGCCGCCCGGCCCTCCGCTACGCTGGGACCACCACCCTCCTCCACTTCGCGCAGGGGCGATATGCCCGGCCCCGATGACGTGCGTCCGAGAGACCACTGACCGGGCAGGGCAATCACATTCGGGAATGACTGAGCCGCTGGGGCTCCACTTCCCCCCTTCAGGGGGAGGTAAGGGCCCGGCCGATAGAGCACATTTCAAATGCGATTGCCCTGGGCCTTCCTCCCTATACGGTTGACTCAGCGCCTAGGTGGAATACCATGAGGTATGCCAAGCGAGGAGCCACTCATGCCCGACGACAAGCCGCTCAGCGAGGTGGCTTACGACTCCCTGAAATCCATGATCCTGTCGGGGCGCGTGAAGCCGGGCGAGCGCCTCGGCGAGCGCGAGCTCGCGCGCCGCATCAATGTCAGCCGCACGCCCTTGCGCGAGGCGCTCGGGCGCCTGGCGCGGGACGGGCTCGCAATCAACCGTCCGGGGCTCGGCTTTTTCGCCTGCGAGTTCGATGCGCGGCAGGTCGAAGAGCTTTACGAGTTCCGCGTCAGCCTCGAGGTCACTGCGTCGCGCGCCGCGGCGACGCGCATCAGCGAGAAGGGAATAGCCGATCTCAGGGAGCTGATGCGCCAGCTCGCGGCCTTCGAGCGCATGAAGAAGCCGAGCGTCGACGAGCTGCGCGAGGAGGTGAATCTCGGCTTCCGCATCCACGAGCTCGTGGCCCGCGAATGCGGCAACCGGATCATCTGCGAAGCGCTGTTCCAGCTCTATGACCGGCTGCGGCTCCTCGCCTGGATCGATTTCCTCTGGTTCGACAAATGGTCGGTGACGCGGCGCGAGCACAAGGACCTCGTCGAGGCGATAATCGCGCGAGACGAGAAGCAGGCCGCGAAGGCGGCAGACAACCATGTGAAGCGCTGCATGAAGGACGCCTTATGGGTCATCAGAGCTCAGCAAAGGGAGGGAATGAATGATACGATTTTCGTTGCCGGGACGCGGCCGAATTGAGATGTGGACGCGGTGCGCTTCGCTCGCACTCGTCGCCGCCTCGCTCTCCTCGCTCGGCATGAGCGCGAAGGCGGCCGACATCGCGCCGACCGAGGCGATCGTCAAAGCCGGCAAGATGGTCTTCTGCTCCGACATGACGTCGCCGCCGCTCGAATTCCTCGACGAGAGCACGAAGCCGGTCGGCTCCGATGTCGATATCGGGCGCGAGATCGCCAAGCGCTTCGGCGTCAAGGATGAATGGAACAACCTGCCCTTCAAGGGGCTGGTGCCGGCGCTCCTCGCCCGGCAATGCGATGCCGTGATCTCGCAGCTCTTCGACAAGCCGGAGCGGCGCGAGACCGTCGGCCTCGTCGATTACATGAATTCGAGCGAGGCCTTGCTGGTCGCGGCCGGCAACCCGAAGAAGCTGCACACGCTCGAGGATCTTTCGGGCTTCAAGGTCGCGGTCGAGAACGGCACGACGATCAATGATCTCCTCGTCGAGCAGAACAAGAAATTCGAAGCTGCCGGCAAGAAGCCGATCTACATCGTGGTGTTCCCCAAGGACACCGACGCCTTGCAGCAGCTGCAGATCGGGCAGGCCGACGCCTACGGGACGACGCTCGAGACGGCAGCATTCTATATGGGCAAAGCGCCGGGCATCTTCGAGGTGGCGGGGCCGCCCTTCCACCAAATCCCGACGGCGATCGCTCATCGCAAGGACGATACCGCGCTCGGCGCCGCGCTGCAGAAGGCGGTCGACGCCATGAAGGCCGATGGAACTCTGCGCGCCATCCTCAAGAAATGGCAGATCGAAGGCGACATGCTCCCCTGATCATTGTCGTCGCGGCGCCTTCCTCCATGCTCGCAGGCAAGCCCATGCGCCCGATGCCGATGCCCGCTCTCGCCTGTCTTTCACTCATCGCGGCGATGAGCGGTCCGGTTCCTTGGGCGCTCGCCGCGTCCCGAGCCGCCGCGCAGGAGTTCGTCTATTGCGCGGCGCTTTCGGCTCCCCCGCTCGGCTTTCTCGATGACACGGCCCAGCCGTCGGGGCTCAATGTCGATCTCGGCAATGAGATCGCCGCGCGGCTCAAGCGGGAGCCAAAATGGCTGATCGTTCCCTTCAAGGGCATCATACCCGCACTCCTCGCTCGCCAATGTGACGCCATTCTCTCGCAACTCTTCGACAAACCGGAGCGGCGCGAGGTGATCGACATCGTCGATTACATGAATTCGAGCGAGTCTCTACTCGTCAAAGCCGGCAATCCCGCGAAGGTCGCAGGCCTCGGCGATCTTTCAGGGCTCAAGGTCGCGGTCAATACCGGCACGACCATCCAGGTGTGGCTCGACAAGCAGAACGCCATCTTCGCGGCTGCCGGCAAGCCGCCTGCCGTTATCGTGCCTTTGCCCAAGGACACCGACGCGCTGCAGCAGCTCCAGATCGGCCAGGCGGATGTCTACGGCACGACCCTTGAGACCGCGGTCTACTACATGACGAAAGCTCCGGGCAGATTCGAGGTCGCGGGCCCGCCATTCGCGCGCGTCCTGACCGGGATCGGCCTGCGGAAGGACGAGGCGGCGCTCGGACGCGATCTCGAGCGCGTTCTCGCGGCGATGAAGGCCGATGGCAGCTATGCCCGCATCTTCGCGAAATGGCATCTCGAAGACGACATGCTTCCGTAGCGCATGATGTCGAAGGGGATGCCCTCGCGAAGGCTACCGGGTTCGCACTTGTTCGACGCGCCAGGTTTGAGAGCGGCGATGGCGCACTTACCCTCTCCCCTCGCGGGCCCCTCGCGGGAGAGGGTGGACGCTGGTGCCTCGGTGATATGCGCATCCCATCGCGTCGTCGTGACTCGGTCCACACCTATCTGAGGTGAGCGATATGAATTTCGACTGGCCCTTCTTCTGGCACTATCTGCTGCAGCCATCGAGCGTCTATCTCAACGGGCTTGCGCTGACGCTCGTGCTCACCGTCGTCTCGCAGACGCTCGGCACGGCGGGCGGGCTCGTTCTCGCGCTCGCGCGGATATCCGGCATCCATGTGCTCGATCATCTCGGCCGCTTCTACATCTGGCTCATGCGCGGCACGCCGCTCCTCGTCCAGATCGTCTTCATCTATACCGGGCTCGCGGCGGCCGGCATCGCGCGCTTCCACGACATCTCGCTCGGCTTCATCACCATTCCGGGCAATGTGCAGGCGGGCATCCTGGCGCTGAGCCTGCACGAAGCTGCCTATATGGCCGAGATCATCAGGGCTGGCATCGCCTCGGTCGACCAGGGGCAGACCGAAGCGGCGAAATCGCTCGGCATGACCTATGGCCGCCTGATGCGGCGCATCGTGCTGCCGCAGGCCGCGCGCTTCATCTTGCCGCCGCTCGGCAACGAGTTCAACGGCATGCTGAAAAGCACGACGCTCGTCAGCGTGATCGGCGTGCCGGAGCTTCTCCTGACCACCGAAACGCTGACCTCCGCCACGTTCCGGGTGTTCGAGCTCTAGGGGGTAGTCGCCCTCTATTATCTCACGCTGACGACCGCATGGGGCTTCATCCAGGCGAGGATCGAGGCCAGCTTCGCGCAGCCGCTCGGCCGCGAGGAGGAGAAGCGTCCGGCCTTCGGCGCCCGCATCTTCGGCGCTGCCTTCGCCAAGCTCGAAAAGGGACGCTCATGACCGCGACAGCCATCCTCGATGCGATAGGCGGAATCCCGCAAAGCGCCGATGAAGTTGTGCGCGCCGTCGACATCCACAAATGGTTCGGGCCGCTCCATGTCCCCAAGGGCGTGTCGCTCAGCGTGCGTCGCAGCGAGACGGTCGTCGTCATCGGCCCATCGGGCTCCGGTAAGACGACCTTCGTGCGCTGCCTCAACCAGCTCGAAAAGATCCAGAAGGGCGAGATCATCGTCAACGGCCAGCGCATCGGCTATCGCGACGTCAACGGCCGGATCGTCGCGGACCGCGAGCGCAATATCGCGCGCCAGCGGCGCGAGATCGGCATGGTGTTCCAACGCTTCAACCTCTTCAACCACA
This sequence comes from Hyphomicrobiales bacterium, assembly GCA_044445925.1. GTDB lineage: Bacteria > Pseudomonadota > Alphaproteobacteria > Rhizobiales > Beijerinckiaceae > GAS188. The sequence goes on along the minus strand of JBIOEK010000117.1, from coordinate 940 downwards.
TGACGGCGCTCGGCAACGTGGTCGAGGCTCCGATCCATGTGCTCGGCATGCCGAAGGCCGAGGCGCTGGCGGCCGGACGGGCGCTGCTCGCGCGCGTCGGGCTCGCCGACAAGGCGGATGCCTATCCCTCCCAACTTTCCGGCGGCCAGCAGCAGCGGGTCGCGATCGCCCGCGCGCTCGCCATGAGGCCCGCCGTGATGCTCTTCGACGAGCCGACGAGCGCGCTCGATCCCGAGATGATCGGGGAGGTTCTCGAGGTGATGCGCGAGCTCGCAAGCGAAGGCATGACGATGATCGTCGTCTCCCACGAGATGGGCTTCGCGCGCGAGGTCGCGGACCGCATCGTGATGATGGATGAGGGGCGCGTCATCGAGGAGGGGCCGCCGGAGGTGATATTCGCAGTGCCGGCGCAGCAGCGCACGCAGCTCTTCCTGTCGAAGATCCTTTAGGCCAGGCAGGAAGGCTCGCGCCCCGGCAAGCTGATCGCGGCGCCCTCGTTCGTCCATGCCATTGAAGTAAGGAGACGTCATGCCGAAAGCGACCCTCGAGGAGCTGCGCAAGAGATATGGCGATGCCGATGGCGGCCTCGTCTATGACGAGGAATTCCGCAAGGTCGCAGAACGGCTCTTCTCCGCGAGCGGGCAGCGCAGCTTTCCCTATGCCGGCATCCCGACCTTCCTCAAGGCCCCGCTGAGGCTCGTTGACTGGAACGCGCCCGACCTCTCGGGCCTCGAGGTCGCGCTCATCGGCGTGCCGATGGATCTCGGCGTCACCAACCACAGCGGCTCGCGCTTCGGGCCGCGTGCGCTGCGCACCATCGAGCGCATCGGTCCCTACAACCATGTCTGAAATGCATGCCGACACGCGATCTCTCCGTCGCCGATATCGGCGACATCCCTTTCCGCAGCCGCTTCGATCTCGCGAAGTCGCATGATGATAT
>JBIOEK010000116.1:0-9468 GCA_044445925.1 Hyphomicrobiales bacterium | reverse complement strand
GTCAGATAGACACTGACCGCGAGGATGGCGTTCAGGCCCGAGACCGTCAGCATGGTGACGATGTAGCTCATGGCTAGTCCGGTCGTGCCAGACCGGCTTTGCCGAAGATGCCCTGCGGCCTCACGATCAGCACGATGAACATGATGACGAACAGGACCGCCTGCTTGTAGGTCGCCGAGAGCAGATTCGTGGTCAGCGTCTCGACGAGCCCGACGAATAGTCCGGCCACCATGGCGCCGTAGAGATTGCCGACGCCTCCGATCACGATGACGATGAAGCCCGTGAGCAAGAGCGGCCCGCCGATATAGGGATTGATCGTGCCGTTGGTGACACCGATCAGGCATCCGGCCGCGCCCGCGAGACCGGACGCAATCGCGAAGGCCGTCATCTCGACGCGCTCGACCCTGATGCCGAGGAGGCGCGCCGCCGTCGGATTTTCCTCGACGACGCGGATCGCGCGGCCGCTATCGGTGCGCGTGATCCACACATGCAGCGCAAAAATCAATGCGAGAGCGACCGCGAAGATCACGACATGAACCCCGCGCACATAGAGGCCGCCGATATGGAAGGAGAGGTCTTCGAGCGGGGAGGGGTAGGGGGTGTATTCGGGATAGAAGATCGGCACGCGCCGCGAGATGTGCAGCATGCCCTCCTCCAGCATCAGCGTGACGCCGATCGTCGCCACGAAGGGCGCGAGATAGGAAGCATTGCGCAAGGGCCTGAAGACAAGCCGCTCGATGAGGAGCCCCAGTGCCGTCCCTGTCGCCACCGAGGCCAGGAACGACAACAACAGCACGCCGTAACTGTCGGCTCCAAGAAGCAACGTCACCGTCGCTCCCGCGAAGGCGGACACCATGATGATGGCGCCGTGGGCGATGTTCAGGCGATGCAGCACCCCGAAGATGATGGTGAAGCCGATCGCCACCAGAGAGTAGGTGCTCCCTAGGAGAATGCCGCTCAGGACATATTCCAGGACCCGCATTCTATCTGCAGTAGCAGTCAGGGAGCATCATTCGAAGGGTTTCTCGTCCCAGACCTGATAGCGGCCGTCCTTGATGGTCAGGAAATAGCCCTTCTTGATCGCATCCTTCTCGGCGTCGAACTTGATGCGCTCGCCGGTGACGCTCTCGATCTCGGCATTCGCGAGCGCGTCCCTGAATTTGAGCCGGTCCTGCGCGAGCGTCTCGGGCGTGTTCTTGATGTCGGCTGATTCGATCGCCGCCTTGAACAGATACATCGCCTCGTAGCCGTTGACGCCGAAGAGGTTGATCTCGTTGCCGCTGCGCTTCTTGTACTCCGCGGCAAGCTTGGCGATCTGCGGCAGCTCCGGATTATAGGAGCTGGAGACCACCATATGCTCGACCGCGCGCCCGCCAAGCTTGGGGATTTCGGGCGCAATGTTGCCGATCGTGCCGACCCAGAGCTTGGGCTTGTAGCCGCGCCGCTGCGCCTCCTTCATGATGCCGACGCCAGGCAAAACGGGGCTCGAGACCACGACGATGTCGGGCGCGCCCTTGCTCAAAGCGTCGACTTCGGCCGAGTAATCGGTATCGTGCTCGAGGCCCTCCGTCTGCGTCATGATCTCGAAGCCAGCCTTCTGGAGCGCAGGCATCAGGATCGCCTTCGCCACGATGGCGTTGAAGGGATTGTCCTTGACGACGAAGAGGCCGGCCGTCTTGTAGCCCAGCTTGTCGTGCAGCATCTGCATCTCGCGCTGGATGAGCTGGCCCTCGAAGAAGGCGTTGCGGAAACCCCATTTGGTGATTTTGCCGAGTCCAGGGGTCGCCGAAGCCGCCGACATGAGCACGGCGGCCGAGCCCTGCTTGTCGAGCTCGTTCAGATAGTTGAACGCCGCCTCGGTGTTGTCGGAGCGCGAAGTGCCCTTGATGACGAGCACCTGGTCGTCCGAGACGAGCTTCTTGAGGAGTGCGATGGTGGTGGCGCTGTCGCCGCTCGGATCATAGCCGTTCGGCGCCGGTGTCAGCGAGAGCTTCACCATTTTGCCGTCGACCTTGATCCCACCGGCCTGATTGATCTCGTCGATTGCGATCTGCGAGCCGATCAGCGCCTGGATTCCGTAGGGCGCGGGGACCCCCGTTTGCGCCTCGAGAGAGCCGATCCTGACGGTTCCCTCGGATTGGAAGGCGTGGGCCGGTGCTACCGTGGCGGCGAGCATCAGCGCGAGCGATGGTCCCAAGCATTTCCTGTGGGGTGTATTCCTTGCCATCCCTAGCTCCTTGTTTCTCGTTGTTTTCGTCGTTGCTGTCGTGAGCCTTCCCGTCACGCGGGACTTGCATCAGTTCGCTTATCGAAGCGACATGCGACGCGCTTCAGAAGCGCCCCAGCACTTTCTCCAGGACTTCGTTGAAGATCTCCGGCTGCTCCCAATGCGGGATATGGCCGATACCGGCGAGCTCGACACAATCCGTCGGCACGCCGAGCACGGCGAGCCGCGCACTCGTCTCGCGCGCCATTGCCGGGGTCGTCGACCAGTCATCCTCGCCGACGATGTAATAGACCGGCTTGCGCACCAGATGGATGGTCTCGTTCAGGTTGAAGGTCGTGTAGGTGATGAGATCCGCATGCGCGACGTAAGGCGAGCAGCGCGTCGCGTCAAAGGCCATCTCCCGTCTTCGCGCGATCGGGGTGGTCCGGCCCAGCACCGAATGGAAGATGGTCTCGAGGCAGTCGGTAGGATTGATGGCGGTATCGCGCAGCACCTGCGGCTGGTAGCTAACGCCGACCGGACCCCGGAAGGCCGCTCCGCCGCAAACCGCGACGGTGCCCCCGACAGCGTCGGGATCGACGACCGACATCGCGATCGAGATCGCCGCGCCCATCGAATGGCCGACCAGGATCGGCCTTCGCAGCTGCTTTTGCGCGACGAATAGATGCAGATAGCGAGAAAACTCGTCCGTCGTGGTCGTCGGGCGTCCTTGCACCAGCGCCGACTTCCCATGGCCAGGCAGGTCCACGGCCAGCACATGCCAGGATTTGGCGAAGTGCCCGATATTGTCGTGCCAAGAAAGCGTATCCTGGCTGGCGCCATGGATCATCAGTAGCGGGCGCCCGGATCCCGACTCCTCGTAGTAGAGACGGACGCCATCAAGCGTTGCATACGCCATGAGCTCTCAAACTTTCGCTCGGTGAATGTTCATGCTGCCGCCGCGAAGCGCTTCATCCCCTCGGTGATGAAGAACAGAGCCTTCCAGTTCTGCATCAGACGGACAGGGTCGCCGCGGATCTCGAGTGTTCCGGTCCGATAGAGCCGCACCAGCCCCCAACCGGTCTCGAGCAGCACGCTCCATCGCTCGCGAGTGCCCGAAATCATGAAGTCGTGGGGCGACAGTCCTTCGCTCACATCCAGGATCAGGCCGCGGCTGAAATTCATGACCGTGGTCTGCTGATCGACGCGCAGCGCCAGGCGCGTCTCGAGCCAGCGGCCATGGGTGCGAAAATCCTCATCCTTCTCGAGGAAGCCCGCGAGGCGTTGGAACCAGTCTCTGCTCGGGAAGCTCACTGCCGAAGTCTCCTTGCCTGAAGATCAAGCATCGAGCGGGATCTCTTCGCTGTCGAAGAAGATGCGCACATGACCAGCGAGGCGGCCGCCCGCGTCGCTCAGCGCATGTTTCCATTCCGAGGAGGCGAGTGCCTGCTGCGCGGCCTCGTAGCTGTCGAAGCTGAGCTCGGCCATGCGGTAGAACGGCGACGTCGTCCGCGTCTGCGCGCAGGCCCTGTTCACGGAGTAGCGGCGTAAGCCCGGAATGCGCTTGGCGTCGGGAATGTGGATGTCGCGGTACCAGCGCTCGAACTCGACTTCCGAGGCGCCTTCGGGGAGATTCCACAGGGCGACGAACTTCATCACGGCCGGCAGGCCTCGTGAAACGTGACTGCCGTGGAGCAAAATCGGGTCGCTGGCGCTTCGCGGCGGCGACCGGATCGTGCCCCGAGAGATGGCGAACCCGCCTCCAATTGAAGTTTCATATTGAATAACTCAGTTTCCTATGCAAGAATGAGACTATAAGGCTTGTCCTGTCAAGGGGAGTGCCGGACGCCACCCTGACAGACGTCGTGAGACGGCGGCGGACCGGCATCGGACTTGCATTCGCGAGAGACTGAAGAGGCATCCCGATCATGACGACCACATTGCTTGCGCCTGGACTTCGCGGGGATGCCTTGGCCGAAGCGCGTGCCATGATCGGCAAGGAATTCCGCATCGAGCAGTGGAATTACGAGGCCTCGCGCGACGTCATCCGCCACTACGCCTGGGGGATCGGCGACGACAACCCGCTCTGGTGCGACCCGGCCTATGCCGCCGGCACCCGGCACGCGGGCATCGTGGCGCCGCCCACCTTCCTCTATGGCGTGTTCGATGCCGTCGTGGCCCCCGGTCTGCCCGACATCCAATGGTTCTATTCGGGGTCGGACTGGGTGTTCCACCGGCCGCTGCGGGTCGGCGAGCCGGTGACCGCGAAAGCGAAGCTCGTCGACGCCAGGGAGGTCGGCGGCAAGCAGGTCCCGCGCATGATCGTGCAGACCGGGGAGGTCGTCTATTACGACGCCAAGGACGAGCCCGTAGGCCGTATCCTGTCGCATTGCTTCCGCGTGCCGCGCTCGACTGCCGAGGGTGGCCTCCATTATGAGCGGCGCCCCATGCCGCAATACAGCGAAGCGGAGCTCGAGAAGATCCAGGCTTCTCTCTTGAACGAATATGTGCGCGGCGGCGACACGCTCTATTGGGAAGATGCCGCCAAAGGGGACGAGATCCCACAGATCATTCGAGGCCCGCTCAACCGGCTGGACATGACCTGCTACTATGCCGGAGCAGTCGGCACCTCGGGCTACAAGTCGACGAAGCTCAAATGGAAATATGCCTGGAACGCCAAGCATCATCCGGAGCGGCTCCCCAATAATTATGACCCGAGCTATTACGCCGCTGCGATCAGCCCGAGCATCGGGCATCAAGACGAATCGGTCGCGCAGCGCGAGCTCGGCATGCCGAATGCCTATGACAATGGTCCGCAGCGCATCGGCATGATGACGTCTAGCGTCACGAATTGGATCGGGGATGACGGCGAGGTCCGTGAGCTCAGCGTTCGGCTGAAGCTCCCTGTGATCTTCGGCGACATCAACTACTTCAAAGGGCGCGTGGCCGGGAAACGCATCCTCGGCAAGGATGCGCTCGTCGATTGCGAAATCTGGGCCGAGAACCAGCTCGGCCAGGTGACCGCGAAGGGCACTGCCTCCGTGGCGCTGCCGCGCCGAGCTTGACGAACCCCATGAGCACCGCCAGTCTCCGCGCAAATCCAGTCGAGGGGGGCAAGATGAAATCCCTGAGCACCGCGCTTCGCGTGCTGATGGAGTTCGCGGGAGACGAGGCCGTGCTCGGCGTCGGCGACCTCGCCGAGCGGTTGGGCCTGCCCAAGGGGCAGATATCCAAGATCCTGAGCACTTTCCGCGCGCACGGGATATTGATCCAGGACCCCGCGACGCGCCGCTATACGGTGGGGCTACGCGCCTTCGCGCTCGGCTCGCGCTTCGTCAATTACCATCCGCTGTCGCGCGAGGCGCTGCCGATCCTGCGGCGCCTCGTGGAGCAGACGGGTCATAGTGGACGCCTGAGCATCATGGACGGCGATCAGGTCGTCTATCTCCTGCAGAGCGAAGGCCCGCTGCTGATCGATACGGGCTGGCGGGTGGGCATGTTCCTGCCGCTGCATGCCACGACCGCCGGCAAGGTGACGCTCGCCTTTCTCGAGCCATCGCGCGTCGACGAACTGCTCGGCCGTCATGAGCTGCGCCCCATCACGCAGAGCACGATCACTGACGAAAGCGAGCTGCGCCGGCAGCTCGAGGATATCAGGCGAAAGGGATACGGGACCTCGCTCGGCGAAACGACGCAAGGGCTCGGTACCCTCGGCGTTCCGGTCTTCGGCCCGGACAACAAGATCCTCGCGGTGCTCGGCATCGCCTATCCGATGCAGTCCGTGGCGCGCTCCAACATCCCTCGCCTCGCCGGCATTCTGCACGAGGCCGCACGCGGGCTCTCCCAACGACTCGGCTGCCGCGTCTACCCCTTCGGGGCCGAGGCGAAGCCGGCTCCGCGGCGTCTGGCGACAACGAGCTGAGAGCGGAAGACGCATAGAACATCTCGGCAGGAGGGTGGCCCATTGACAGGGGCCGTCGGCGCTGCCAGTCTCAGGAAAGAAACATTGTTTCATATCTGGAAACTCAGACGAGGATTTCGTGATCACGCCTTTCGAGTACAGCGGCCCACTTCAGCGCGTCATCCTGGAGCCCGATGCGCTGAGGAAGCTCGCCTCGGAGACGAAGGCACTGGGGGCGAAGCGCGCGCTCGTCATTTGCGGCGGCAACACGCGCCGGACGGAACTCTTCAAGACGGTCATCGCCGAGCTCGGTGAACTCTGCGCCGGCGTGTTCGACGAGGTGGTGGAGCACTCGGCAACGACGCTCGTTACGCTGGGCGCCGAGAGAGCGCGTGCACTTGGCGTCGACGCCCTGGTGGCCGTCGGCGGGGGCAGCGCATCGGATACGGCGAAGGGCATCGCGATCCTGCTCGCTGAGGGTGGGCGCATCGAAGAGCATGCATCGCGCTTCGTGCCGCCCGACCAATTCTTCCCGAAGCCGCTCCCGAGCCCGAAGCTGCCGGTGATCGCCATACCGACGACGGCATCGGCGGCGGAAGTGACGCCGGGGCTCGGCATCAGGGATCCGGCGACCGGGGCGAAGCTTCTGTTCTGGGACGTGAAGCTCGCCTCCCGTTTAATCATCCTCGATCCCAAAGCCAACCTCGAAGTGCCGGCGGCCCTGATGGCCTCGACGGGAATGAATGGCTTCGCCCATTGCGCCGAAGGGCTCTATTCGCGCCTGCGCAACCCGATCTCGGAGGGCCTCGCGCTCCAAGGAGCGAGGTTGCTGGCGCGCGGCCTTCCGGCAATGGTGCGCGAGCCTGGGCAGATGGAGCATCGGGCGACGGTGCTCACCGGCGCCTACCTCTCCGGGATGGTGATCTCGAATGCCCGCGTGGGCATACATCACGCCGTCTGCCATTGCTTGGGCGCGCTCGGCGGCCTGCCGCACGGGGTCGCGAACTCGATCATGCTGCCGCATGCTCTCGCCTATAATCTCGATGTCGCCGCCGCCGAATTGCGCGGCCTTGCCGAGGCGATGGGCGTTGCCGTCGCGGGTAAGAGCGATGCGGAGGCCGCGCGCGCCGCAGTCGACGCCGTGGCCGAGCTTCAGATCGCCGCGAAGGTGCCCCGCCGTCTGCGCGATACGGGACTCGACCATGCGCTGCTGCCCAGGATCGCCGAGCACACGCTGCGCGATCGCGGCCTCTTCTTCAATCCGAAGCGGACCGCCTCCGCAGAGCCGATCCTCGCCCTTCTCGAACAAGCTTGGTAGGAGAACCGCAATGCCCGACGGAAGCACGAAAGACGCGATCAGGCGCGGCAAGGAACACTTCATGCATACCCTCGGGAATCTCCCCGAGGCCATCCGCGCCATGATGGAGCACGCGCCCGAATCCTTCGTCGGCTATCTCAAATTCCGGGAATCGGTCTACCGCACGCCGCAGCAGGGGGCGCATCTGTCGCTCAAGACGAAAGAGATGATCTATGTCATCCTCGACATCGTCACCGGCAATTTGGACGGCGCCAAGAACCATGCCCAGGCGGCGGTCGCCGCCGGCATGACGAGCGGCGAGCTCGCGGAAGCCTGCATGCAGATCATGCATGTCTGCGGCGTCACGACCTGGGGAATGACCGGATACAAGGTTGTGGACTACGTGGCCGGCCTCGAGAAGGCGAAGCCGCACGGAGCCGCGAAAAACGGATAGTCCCGTGAAGATCACCGGCGTTTCCGCCATTCCCTTCGCCATTCCGATGCGCCAGGTCGTGAAGTTTGCGACCGGGCAACTCGAGCGCGCCGAGCATGTCCTGGTGCGCGTGACCACGGATGAGGGGCTGGTCGGGACCGGCGAGGCGCCCGCGCGGCCGATGGTCTATGGCGAATCGACGCGCTCGATCGTCACCGCCATCGAGAGCTGGTTCGAGCCTGCCCTCATCGGGCTTGATCCCTTCGCGCTCGAGCATGTCTCCCATCGTCTCGCACGCGTCGAGCACAACCCCACCGCCAAAGGGGCGATCGACATCGCTCTCCACGACATCATCGGGCAGGCGGCCGGCGTGCCGTGCTGGAAGCTGCTGGGAGGCTGGGGCAACCGCGTGCTGATGAGCCACATCCTCGGGCTCGGCTCGCCCGAAGAGGTGGCGGCGCAGGCCCTGGAATTGCGCGAGCGCCACGGCTTCACGGCGTTCAAGCTGAAGGCCGGCATCGAGCCCAGGCGCGACATCGCGATGGTCCTCGCGGTGCGCAAGGCGCTTGGCCCGGACACCTTCCTGCATATCGACGTCAACCATGGCTATTCGAGCCAGATCGCCTGCCGCGTCCTGCCGCAATGGGAGGACAGCGACATCGCCTGGGTCGAGGAACCATGCTCGGGCTCGGACGAGCGTGGCCGCGCCTTCGTGCGGGAGGCGACGCGGTTGCCGCTGATGGCCGATGAGAGCTGCACCACCCCTGCCTTGGTCGCCGCCGAGCTTCGTCACGGCGTCTGCCAGTTCATGAGCGTCAAGACAGCGCGCACAGGCTTCACGCTTTCACGCTCGATCCTGGCGATGTGTGCCGAGAATGCGGTCGCGCCCGTGATCGGCAGCCAGGGCGATTCAGATTTCGGCATGTTGGCGGGTGCGCATTTCTATTGCGCCCACCGCGCGACCTCGGCCTGGCCCGGGGAGTTGTCTTTCTTCCTCGACATGCAGCATGGGCTCCTCGCGGAGACGCCGCAGATCCGGCACGGCATGCTCGAGCTGTCGGACCGGCCAGGCCTCGGCATCGTCATCGACGAGGACAGGCTGAAGCATATCCGTCTCGACCATTGACTATTGAAGGAGCGAGCATGTTCCGCCTCGTCTACGCCGTTTTGATCCTCGCCCCGACCGTGCTTGCCGCGCGAGCGCAAGATCGCGTGACCTTGCGGGTGGCCGATGTCTATCCGGTCGGACATTACATCGCCGAAGCGATGGTGAAGCCTTGGATGGCGCAGGTGAAGGCGAAGCTCGGGGACCGGATCGACCTGCAATATTTCCCGGCCGAGCAGCTCGGCAAGGGGCGGGAATTGCTGAAGTTCACCCAGAGCGGCGTCGTCGATATCGGCCTCGTCATTCCGGCCTTCGTTCCGGACCAGCTGCCGCTATCGGCGGTGGGAGAGCTGCCGGGGGCCTTCGCCAGCGCCTGTCAGGGCACCACCGCGTTCTGGTCGCTCGCTCATGACGGCATTCTCGCCGAGAAGGAATTTGCGCCGGCGGGCGTGCGCGTCCTCATCGCGACGGTTCTGCCGCCCTACCAGATCTTCTCGCGCCGCCCGCTCACGGGCCTCGCGAGCTT
>JBIOEK010000115.1:0-9516 GCA_044445925.1 Hyphomicrobiales bacterium | reverse complement strand
GCCATGACCACGGCGAGGCCGCGCCGCCTGGCCTGCCGCCGCACTTCTTGCAAGGCCTCGCCTCGTCCCGACGCGCCCTCTTCGCGCCAATCGCCGCCACCTCGGGCGTCGGGGCGGCGCGCCTCGCCCGGACGCGCCTCCGCGGGTCCCATCACGACGAGCCCCTGCACGAGCGGCCATTGCCTGTCGAGCGGCGCGCGCAGGGGGCCCGCGGGCAGGCACAGGCTGTTGCCGACCCCGGTCTCGGCATCGACGAGCGCGAAGGTGCAATCCTTCGCGAGCGAGGGGTTCTGCAAGCCGTCATCCATCACGATGACGCTCGCGCCTTGCGCCTCGGCGAGCTTCGCCCCCGCGACGCGCGAGCGCGCCAGGATCGTCGGGGCATGCCTTGCGAGCAGCAAGGCTTCGTCCCCGACCTCTCCTGCCATGTGCTCGGCACCGACCAGCAGCGGCCCTTTGAGGGACCCGCCATAGCCGCGTGTCAGGAAGGCCGGCTTCTCGCCGAGGCTCGCGAGACGCCGCGAGATCTCGATGGCGAAGGGCGTCTTGCCGGCGCCGCCGGCCACGAAGTTGCCGACGCAGAGCACCGGAAGCGCCGAGCACACGCCGCGCCGCGCCATGCGCCGTGCCGTCAGGGCACCGTAGAGAGCGCCCAGCGGTTGCAGCAGCCTCGCCTTCAATCCAGGCCTTCGCCACCAGAAATCCGGCGCGCGCATATGTGCAGGCCCGCCCATCACCGAGCCTCGCGCGAGAGATGCGCCAGATAGGGCTCGATCGCCCGCATGGTCCTGTCGACCGCGCCCGTCAGCTTGTCGACCGCGAGGCCCGCGGCCCGCGCCATGTCGCGCAAGCCCTTCGGATTGACGATCAGCTCGGCGATGGCTTCAGCGAGCGCCCGGCCGTCGGAGATCTGGCGCGCCCCGCCCGCTTCGTCCAAGACCGCGTAGACGCCGGCGAAATTCTCCACATGCGGTCCGTGCAGGATGGCGGCGCCGAGCTTTGCCGGCTCGATCGGGTTCTGCCCTCCATGCGGGACGAGGGATTTCCCCATGAACACAATCGGAGTGAGGCGGTAGAACAGGCCAAGCTCCCCCATCGTGTCGGCGACATAGACGTCGCAGGCGCCGTCCGGGCCTTGGCCCTGCGAACGAAGCGCCGGACGCAACCCCGCCGCGCGCACGGCGGCCACCGCCTCCCCGCCGCGTTGGGGATGACGCGGAACGATGATGGTGAGCAGGCCCGGGAACCTCGCGGCGAGCCCGCCATGGGCTTGCGCCAGGATCGCTTCCTCGCCCGCATGGGTGCTCGCCGCCAAGAGCGTCGGGCGCCCTGCCGTCATGCCTCTGAGCGAAGCCAGCTCGACCTGATCGGCCGGCGGGGGGGGAACGTCGTATTTCAGGTTGCCGGCCGTGCTCACCGCATGGGCGCCGAGGAAGCGGTAGCGTTCGGCGTCGACCTCGCTTTGCGCCAGGCACAGATCGAAGCAGCCGGTGAGCGCGGCGATGGTGCGCGGCAGGCGCCGCCAGCGCGCCAGCGAGCGCTCGGACATGCGCGCATTGAGGAGGCCGAGGGGAATGTCGCGGCGGCGCGATTCGATGATGGCGTTCGGCCACAGCTCCGATTCGGCGAAGAGCGCCAGATCGGGGCGCCAATGATCGAGAAAACGCCGCATGAACAGGGGCGTATCGAAGGGTGCGTATTGATGCAGCGCGCCTGGCGGCAGCCTTCGCGCCAGGATGCCGGCCGAGGTCATGGTGACGGAGGTCACGAGCACATTGAGCGAATTCTCGCAAAGCCGCGCCACGATCGGCAGCAGCGAGACCGTTTCGCCGACGCTCGCGCCATGCAGCCAGACGAGGCGGCCGGGCGGGCGCGGCCGCCCGGCGAAGCCCTCGCGCTCGCCGGCGCGCGACAGGTCCTCCTTGCCGAGACGGGCGCGATGCGCGATGAGCGCGCCTGCGAAGGGCTGGGCCAAGCTCGTGGCCGCGCGGTAGAGCGCCAAGCTCGCCGGGATCTCTGGCCCCCTCATGCGCAGTGAGAACCGCTCTGCGCGGGCGGCGATCCAAAAGAATCTCTCATGCCCGCTCTCCGCCCATTCCCCCCGGATCGACGCTGCCAATCAGGGCGTAGGCGCGCGTATGCAATCTGTCGAGCCCGGTTTCGAGGGCACGCCGCGCTTCTTCCATGGCCTGCGGCGAGGCATCGGGCGCGACCCTAACGGCATCGCCGAGCGCGATCACGCCGCGCCCGAAGGGCAGGCCCAGGCTCGCATGATCCCAGCTGTCGAAATCGATGCGCCGGCTGGCGACGACCGTACAGGGACGGATCGGGCGCCCGGACAGCTTGGCGAGCAGGATGATGCCTTGCCCCGCGACGCGACGCGTCTTGGGGATATCGGCCGTCACGCCGACGATGAGCCCCGATTCGAGCGCCTCGAGCATGGAGCGCAGCGCCGGCGCTCCGCCCTTCTTGCGTTGGCTGCCCTTGCCGGCGCCCGAGCCGCGCAGCACGCCGATGCCGAGATGGCGCACCGCAAGCGCATTGATCTCGGCGGTGCCGTGCTTCGAGATCAGGCAGGTGCAGGCATCGACGTCGCGGATCATGAAAGGCAGCATCAGATGCTGCCCATGCCAAAGCGCGGCGATGAAGGGCTTGTCCTTGTCGACATCCTCATAGAGATCGGGCGGATCGAGGGTGAAGCGCGTGGTCGCCCGCAAGAGCCGCAAATAGCTCGCCATGGCGTAGCCGAGCGCGGCCTGGGCGATGCGGGTGCGTCCGATACCCTTCAGCATGGTGCCATGCGGAGCGGTCTAGGACGGGTCGAGGAGGCGATGCAGATGCACGATGAAGTAGCGCATCTGGGCGTTGTCGACCGTCGATTGCGCCTTCGCCTTCCAGGCGACGTAGGCGCTCGCATAGTTCGGGAAGATGCCGACGAAATCGAGGGCATCGAGATCCTTGAATTGGATGCCCGCGATGCTCGAGAGCTCGCCGCCGAATACGAGGTGCAGGAGCTGCTTTCGAGTGCCGTCCTTCTTGTCGGCATCGTTCGAGTCGGCAGCATTCTTGTCGGCATCGTTCTTGGCACCCTTGGCGCCATCCTCGGCTTGTCCGTCAGCCATCGTCCGAGCCTCGTTCAGGGGTAAGGGGAGAGGAGCCATGCCTTCGTCAGAACCGCTCGCTAGCCGTCCGCGCGGTCCCGGGCAAGCCGATGCCGCGCCTCACCTGCGCCAGCATCGACTCGAAACCGCAAGCGGGGCTCGCCAAAAGGCGGTCATGGAGGGTCGTTTCCCGATTATAGCGCGGCACGAGCGCGTCGAAATCGCCGATCTTGCCGCCGGCTCGCTCGAGGATGAGATGGGCGGCGGCGATGTCCCAGTCATTGGCGTCCTTCGAGGCGAGCGCCGCATCGAGGGAGCCGTCGGCGACCTTGCAAAGCCGATGCGCGAGGGAGGGAATCTTGCCCATGGCGAGAATTCCCGCTCCGCTGCCCGAGAGGGCATCGAGCATGAAACGCGGCCCGGCGATGCGCGCATTCGACAAGGAAGCGACAGCGGACGCCCTGATGGGCGCGCCGTTCAGCAATGCCGGCCCCTCAAGGGTCGCCTCGTGCGTAAGCGCGAGGGCTGGGGCATGCACCACGGCCGCGACGGGCACGCCATCGGCGACCACCGCGATCGAGACGCACCAGCGCGGATCGCCTTCGAGAAAACCGCGCGTTCCATCGATCGGATCGACGACGAAGACCAGTCGGCGCGTCAGCCGCTCCGGCGAATCGACCGTCTCCTCCGAGAGCCAGCCGAAATTCTCGCCAGGGACAGCGAGGCGCCGGCGCAGAAAGGCGTCGGCCTCGACATCGGCTTCGGTGACCGGCGAGCTCTTGGCCTTGGTCCAGACGCGCGCGGCGGTGCGCTCGCCCGGCCGGAACCAGCGCAAGGCCAGCGCCCCCGCCTCCAGCGCCGCGGCGCGGATCCGATCCTGCAGATCATGGGGCAGATCGGCGGGCAAGATCTCGGTGGGCAAGATCTCGGCGGGCGAGCCCCGTGTCCTCGCGGTCATGCCAGCGCGCTGATCAGGAGCCTTACGGCCGCGACGATCAGCACGAGCGAGCTCGCGGCCACGCCCATGGCGCGCCCGACGCTCGCACCTTCGTGCTGCGAGAGGCCGGTGGCGTGGGCGACGCGTCCGACGAGGAAGATGGCGCCGAGCGCATGGATGAACGAGGCCGACACGCCGGTGAAGGCGAGCAGGATATAGGAGGCGATCGCAAAGGGGGCATATTCGACGAAGTTGGCATGCACCCTGATCGCCCTTGCGAGCCTCTTATTGCCGCCGTCGCCGATGCCGATGCCCGCGGCGCGCCGCTGCTGTATGACGAGGAGGGCGAGCAGCACGCCCATGAGTATCAAGAGCGCGCTATGAATCATGGCCGCGCCAAGCGGCGCATTGGGAGACATTTGGCTTCCTTTCGAGAGGGGCTGATAAGCCTTCGTCAAGCACGACTCGACGAAAGGGCCGGGAACGGACTCGAACGGGCAGTCTTAACCACGCGCCTTAAGCTTTCGCCAGCGGATTCTCGGCATGATCGCCTCAACAAAGGCCGGGCATATACAAAAATGAGCCCGGCAGCCTTTTACAGGGGCGTCGAATGTCGGACGAAGCCAGGCCGCGGGCCGGGTCGGACAGCGCAGGCTGGACCGGCCCGGCAGCCCAAGCGGCGCGTACGCGTCAAGCGCAGCCCGGCATTGCAGGGGCGACCGGCGATCTTGTCGTGACCCGCATGCTGGCGGGGACGCAGATCACCTCCCGCGAGAAGCGGTCCTCCTTTCAAGGGGTCATGCTGAAGGCGCCTTCTCCCGGATTGCGCCGCGGCTACGCGGTCGTGCTCGCCGCGGTCTGCGGAAGCGAGGATGTGGTCCTGGCGCTCGATCTGCGCGAGGACGAGGTGGTGGCCTGCTGGCGCGAGGCCTCGGCCTCCCTCGGCCTGCCCATGATGCTGTGCCACGCCAATGGCGAGATGGAGCTTCTGCACCGTCAGCTCGGCGGCGTCACGCTCGGGCGCGCCGCGCAGAGGCGGCGCAGATTCGCTCAGAGGAAGCGGCGCAGGAGATAGAATAGCGAGTGGCGAGTAGCGAATAGAAGGACCCACTCGCCATTCGCCACTCGCTACTCGCTCTCATGCATTTGCCATGAACGCATCCCCGACGAGACCCGCGAACAAGATCAGCCCGGCCGGCCAGTTCGAGCGGAACAGCGTCAGCGCTTTTTGCGGATCGTCGATGTCGATCGAGGCCGTCTGCCACGCGAGATGCGCGGCAAAGCCGGCGCAGCCGAGATAACCGAGGAGGTTCCCGCCCACGAGCGCGAGCGACAAGGTCACCAGCAGCACCGCCAACGCCTGAAACGATCCGACCGCGAGCCGGGTGCGGCCGCCGAACAGCCGCGCGGTCGAGCGCACACCGATGATCGAATCGTCGCGCAAATCCTGCAAGGCGTAGATCGTGTCATAGGCGATGGTCCAGGCGATCGCCCCGGCATAGAGCAGGAGGGCTGGCAGATCGAGAGCGCCGAACGAGGCCGCCCATCCCATCAACGCGCCCCAGGCGAAGGCGAGGCCGAGAACCGCCTGCGGCCAGAAGGTGACGCGCTTCATCAGGGGATAGATCGCAACCACGCCGAGCGAGGCAAGGCCGAGCCCGATGGAAAAGCTGTTGAAGGCAGCGAGCACGCAAGCCCCGATCAGGGTCAGGAGGCCCATGAACAGAACCGCCGAGCCAAGGCCCACCTCGCCGGCGGGCAATGGGCGGGCCCGCGTGCGCTCGACCTTCGCGTCGATGTCGCGGTCGAGGATGTCGTTCCACACGGAGCCGGCGCCGCGCATGGCGATCGCCCCGATCAGGAACAGCAGGGTGTGGTAGGGATTGGGCCAGGGCTTCTCGGCCGCGATGGCCGCGAGCGCTGCCGACCACCAGCAGGGCAGCAGCAACAGCTTCCAGCCGATCGGGCGGTCAAGACGCGCGAGCCGCACATAGGGCCGAGCCCAATCCGGCGCGAATCGGCCTGCGAGCGTACCGGGCGCGGCGTCGAGAAGACGGGCGCCGGCGCCCGTCCCGCTCACAGCGCGCTCGGAGGAATCTTCACCGGGGGCGTCAGGGGGTCGCTTTTCATATCGACGCTGAAAGAGTCATTCTGGCCGTTCTGCGCCGCTGCGTGCGCGGCCTGGGCCTGGTTCTTCAGCTTGTTGTATTCGGCCGCGACCTTGCAGGCATTGGCGCGAATCCCCGCGACCTGCTTGGCCTCGGTCTCGAGGCCGGTGATCTGGTTATCCTCGATCGAGCACCAATCCTTGTTCGACTTGGCCCAGGCGAGCACGCGCGCATTGGCGCCGCCCAGGCTGCTGAACAGCGAGCATGCAATGACCGGGTCGGCGTGCTTCTTCGGCAGGGCCTGGATCTTCTGGATGAAGGTGATCCGCGCCTTGAAGAGCCCGATCCCCTTTTGGCACTCGGGCGACATCTGGGCGACGGCCACACAAGGCATGGCCGCGCCCGCGGCGAGCAGGGCCGCGCCGGCGAGCCTCAGGCGCAAGGGCGAGAGCCTAATCGGTGGAAACATGGGAACCTCCCCGGATCGGAGCGCTCAGTAGCGGTGGTGGCAGCCGGGCGCAACCTTGATGGGCTTCACCGCCCGACAGATCATCTGCCCGGAGCTGGGAAAATTGCAGAAAAAAGCGGCACATTGAAGGCGAATTGACGTTGCTTGGTGTCCGCGGTGCCCAGGCGGACAGGCTTTTCCGTCATGGCCGGGCAGGTCCTTGAACGAAGAGTCCTTGAGCGAAGAATTGGCCCGGCTGTCCACGCCTGCTACCCTGAGCCATGGGCGGTTGAGTGTATGTCATGACAAGCAGGGGCAACGGTAGGCTCGATCAGGTACGGCCATGAAGAACGGAGATGACGCCGCCTGCAGGTTGTTCGTCGACGCAGATCTCGGCGCCGGGCGGCGCGTCGAGCTGTCTCGCGAGCAGGCCCATTACCTTCGCCATGTGTTGCGCCTCGCGGATGGCGCAAGCCTCCTCGCCTTCAACGGGCGCGACGGAGAATGGCTCGTCCGGCTCGCGAGCGAGGGGCGGCGCGCGGCAGCGCTCGAGCCTGTCGAGCCGAGGCGCGCGCAAGCGCCGCGGGGCGATTTGCACCTGCTCTTTGCCCCGCTCAAGCATGCGCGGCTCGATTACATGGTGCAGAAGGCCGTCGAGATGGGCGCGTCGCGGCTCGTTCCCGCGATCACGCGGCGCACGCAGGTGGCAAGGCTCAATCTCGAGCGCATGCGCGCCAACGCGATCGAGGCCGCCGAGCAATGCGGAATCCTCTCCATCCCCGACATCGTCGAGCCTTGCCCCCTGGCGCAGGCGATCGCCGCGCTCGAAGCCGAACGCCTGCTCGTATTCTGCGATGAGGCCGCCGAGCCAGGAAATGCGATCACGGCGCTACGGGCCTTGCCACGCGGTCCTCTCGCCCTGCTGATCGGGCCCGAAGGCGGTTTTGCCGAGGATGAGCGGCGCCTCATCCTGGCAAGGGCCGCGACGGCGCGCCTGTCGCTTGGTCCACGCATCATGCGCGCCGACACCGCGGCGGTCGCGGCGCTCGCCCTGTGCAGGCTTGCCTCGGGGACTGGGCTCCCCCGCCGCCCGAGGGCGCGCAAATTCCAAGCGAAGCGATATGCGGCGACATTGCGACAGCGCCTCCCAGCACATATGTAGGTTCTTCTCCCGCACCCTAGGCGGGCGATCGCATCGGCTCTCGCTGGTCGACACCGCGCACATCATCATCGGAAGAAGGAGCCGTCGGCATGGCGCGCGACGTCACGGACACGACGCCGATCGAGAGCCGCGACCAGCTCGTCGACTGGATCGAGAAGGGCTGCAAGCCGATCGAGGCCTATCGCATCGGCACCGAGCACGAGAAATTCCCCTTTTACCGCTCGAGCCTTGCGCCCGTGCCCTATTTCGGGGAACGAGGCATAGGCGCCCTCATCGCCGGGATGCGGCAAAGCCTCGGTTGGGAACCGATCATGGACGGCGATTATGCGATCGGGCTCGCCGACGACAAAGGCCTGGGGGCGATCTCGCTCGAGCCCGGCGGCCAGTTCGAATTATCCGGGGCGCCGCTCGCGACGATCCACGACACGGAGGTCGAGCTCAAGGACCATCTCGACCGGCTGCGCGCCGTCGCCGAGCCGCTTGATGTCGGCTTTCTCGGGCTCGGCCATTCGCCCACATGGACGCGCGCCCAGACGCCGCTGATGCCCAAGCGCCGCTACGACATCATGCGCGCCTATATGCCGAAGGTCGGCTCGCTCGGGCTCGACATGATGTTGCGCACCTCGACCGTGCAGGTCAATCTCGACTTCTCCTCGGAAGCCGACATGGTGAGGAAGCTCAGGGTTTCGCTGG
The DNA here is from genome assembly GCA_044445925.1 of Hyphomicrobiales bacterium. Taxonomy (GTDB): domain Bacteria; phylum Pseudomonadota; class Alphaproteobacteria; order Rhizobiales; family Beijerinckiaceae; genus GAS188. Next base: position 1,067 of record JBIOEK010000115.1, on the reverse strand, counting down.
CCCTGCAACCGGTCGCCACCGCGCTTTTCGCCAATTCGCCCTTTTCCGAGGGGAAGCCGAACGGATTTTTGTCGATGCGCTCGGAGATCTGGCGCCATACCGATGATCAGCGCTCCGGCATGCTCCCCTTCGCCTTCGAGGCCGGAATGGGATTCGAGCGCTATGTCGACTACGCGCTCGATGTCCCGCTGTATTTCGTCAAGCGCGGCGATACCTATCACGACGTCGCCGGTGCGAGCTTCCGGCATCTGATGCGCGGCGAGCTCAATTCGCTGCCGCGCCAGCGCGCCACCATGTCGGACTGGGCGAACCATCTCGGCACCTTGTTCCCGGAGGTGCGCCTCAAGCGCTATCTCGAGATGCGCGGCGCCGATTGCGGCTCGGCCGCCCATATCCTGGCGCTGTCGGCCTTCTGGGTCGGCTTGCTCTATGACGAGGCGAGCCTCGATGCGGCCTATGAGATGGTAAAGGACTGGACCGCGGTTGAACGCCAGGCGCTGCGCGACGAGGTGCCAAGGCTCGCGCTCGCGACCCCGTTCCGCGGCGCCAGCGTCAACGACCTCGCACGCCAGGCGCTCGCCTTGTCGCGCGCGGGGTTGAAGCAGCGTGCCTGTCGTGATCACCACAGCTTCGATGAGAGGCGCTACCTCGCCCCGCTCGAATCCTATGTCGAGGACAAGCGCACCTCGGCTGAAGCCTGGCTCGACGCCTATCGCAATGATTGGGGCAATCGCATCGAGCCGATCTTCACCGAGGCGGCGCTTTGAAGGTCAGCGCGTCGCTCCCTTGGTATAGGCGTCGAGGATCTCCTGCAGCGCCGAGGCATGGGCACCCTGCATCTGGGCCCCCGCGTGGAACATGCCGGTCAGGACGCTGAGACCCGCTTGCATCGCCGGCGACATGCCGGGAATCGCTGCCGGTGCCGTGCCCGGCTGCGGCGCGGCCGCGGCGCCGCCCGGCTGGCCCGGCTGCGGCATCGCGCCCCCTTGCAGCATGTTGCCCATGACATTGCCGAGGATGTTGCCGAGAATGCCACCCGGCGGCTGACCCTGCGGTTGGCCCCCCAT
>JBIOEK010000114.1:0-9523 GCA_044445925.1 Hyphomicrobiales bacterium | reverse complement strand
TGATACGCCAAACCGCCTCGTTAACCTGAAGCGATTCCCCTGCGACCAGCTAAAGTACCTGTTGTGTTCTCATTCTGTTTCGCTTAATATGCGCAATCGAGATCGATGCGGCCGGCGCTCGCGCCTCGCCGCCGTTATTTGACATGCGAAGAGGTATCGAGGGTTCGCCCCAGGGCGTCCGGCCTGTTGCGGTCGTGTGACGCGAGACGGGGATGCTGCACTGCAACAAAACGCCCCCGTCGAGGAGGCCCGAAACCGGCGGCGCCTGTATTTCTCCTGATATTTACAGGACGCTGCGGTGCAGCAGGCGCCGAGCGCCTTGCCGTCATGGCCCATTTGGTGCGGCCATCCGCGCCTTCCTCGGCGCCGGCACCAAGGCGTGGATAGCCGTGACATGCGAGGCCATAACGAAAGGCCGCACCGCAGCTTCTCGCACCGGTGCCACAGTGGACCGGCAGAGATTTTCATGCACATGATCGAGGCGCAATGACGGGATCGGCTCAGAGCATCATCGAGCTGATCGAGGGGAGTTTCTCCTCGCTCAGCCCGCGCCTGCGGAGCGCGGCGCGCTTCGTCCTCGACAATCCGGAGGAGATCGCGCTGCATTCGATGCGCGCGGCGGCGGCGAAGGCGAATATCCACCCGAGCTCCATGCAGCGGCTGGCGCGCGAGCTCGGCTTCGAGGGCTATGAATCCTTCCGCGACCGCTTCCGCGAGCGCGTCATGTCGGTCGGCGGCCAAAGCTGGATGTGGCGCGCGGAAAGCTTGCGTCGCCGCGGCTCCGGCTCGAAGCGGGCCCGCTTCATCGCGGACATCCTCGCCCAGGAACAGCTCAATTTGGAAAAGACCTTCCGCCCGGAGATCCATGACAGCCTGGTTGCGGCTTGCAAGCTGATCGAGCGGGCGCGGACCGTCTACATGCTGGGCCTGCGGAGCCTGTTCCCGATCGCCTTCTACATGCATTATGTCTGCCGCTTCTTTACCACCAAGACCGTGCTTCTCACGGGACTCGGGGGGACTTTCGCCGAGGATCTGCGTGACGCCGATGCGCGCGACGTCCTCGTCGCCTTCAGCTACAGGCCCTATGCCAAGCAGACGGTGACGGCGGTGAATTTCGCGCGCGCGCGCGGCGTTCCGGTCGTGGCGGTGACCGATTCGCGCGTCTCGCCGATCGCCGGCGAGCCCGGTGTCTCGATCATCGTCTCGAATGCCACCCCGTCCTTGTTCCCGACGATCCTTCCGGCCTTCGCGGTGACGCAAGTGCTGGTCGCTCTCTTGATCGCGGAGAGCGGCAAGGAGGCGATGGCGAAGATCGCCCGGACGGAAGAGCAGCTCGACAGCTTCGGAATCTATGAGCGCTGACGATCGGGCGCGCCGGTCGCGGGGCCGCCGGCATCGCCTCCGCGAGGACAAGGGATCGGCTCCGAGGCTTCCGCGCCCGGGCCGCATCTTACAACAAATGATCTATCGTTTGACGGTTCAATTCAAACGATGCAATCTGCGCCATCGGAGGAGCGGCCGATGCAGGATGAGTTCGCCGACAGGGTCGCGGTGGTCACCGGCGCGGGGCGCGGTCTCGGCAAGGCGGTCTCGGCGCTGCTCGGCGCGCGCGGCGCAAAGGTCATTCTCCTCGACATCGACAAAGCCGCCCTCGAGGCCACGGCGCAGGAGTTGCGCGGCAAGGGCCACAAGATCGCGGTCGCCTGCGTGGATGCGGGCAATGAGGACGAGCTTGCGGCCTTGAGGAGCCGCATCGAAGCGGAAAGCGGGCGCCTCGACATCCTGGTCAACAATGCCGGCGGCTGGCGCTACGGTCGAGCGCGCGAGATCACGCTCTCGGATTGGGATTGGACATTCCGCACCAATGTCACGGTTCCCTTCCTGACCACGCGGGTGCTCATGGATCTGATGATACCGCGAAGCTACGGGCGCATCGTCAACGTCGCCTCGACGGATGCTTATCGCCCCAAGCCGAAATTGCCGCATTACGCGGCCGCGAAGGCAGCCGTCGTGAGCCTGACGAAATCCCTCGCAGAGGAGCTCGCCCCGCACCAGATTCTGGTCAACGGCGTGAGTCCCGGCCCTATCGCCACCGAGACCGCGAAGCAGCAGGACTGGCTCGCCGAGCGGGCCAAGAGCATTCCGCTGGGGCGGGTCGCGGAGCCCGAGGACATCGCCGAGGTCATCGCGTTCCTGGCTTCCTCGCGCAATCGCTACATCGTCGGCGAGACCATCATCGCCAATGGCGGCCTGCTCATGGTTTGAGCCAGGTCTGATTTGAGCGAGGTCTGGTTTGAGCAAGGTCACGCTCGAGGATACTGTATTGGATGGGCAGAAAAGGGGATGAACATGTCCGAGACGCACAGCAACTCTCCGGGATGGTCGCGGCGGGCCACGCTCAAGCTCGTCGGAGCCGCCTCGCTCGCGCCATTCGCTGCGAGCCCGGTCCTCTCCAAGCCGGCCCAGCTCGTCTTCGCATCCGGGGGAGGCGCGCTCGAGGAGGCCTATCGGCAGTCGGTCTTCGCCGCCTGGCAGAAAAGCAGCGGCATCGCCATCACCACGACCTCGAACCCGGCCGCCAAGCTCAAGGCGATGGTCGAGCAGAAGCAGGTCGAATGGGACGTCATGCAGGGCCCGGCCGAGCTCCTCGTGGTGCTGGCCCGCCAGGGCCTGCTCGAGCCGATCGACTATTCGGTGGTCAAGAAGGACGGGCTCGTGCCAGGCGGCGCGCGCGAGCATTTCGTGCTCACCGATTTCGCGGCCTACCACATCGCCTGGAACACCAAGAGCCTTAAGGGGAGCCCGCCGCGCAGCTGGAACGAGGCGTTCGGCCACACGGGCCGGATCGGCCTCTGGAAGCAGCCCTATCAGACGCTCGAGGTCGCGCTTCTCGCCGACGGCGTGGCGAAGGACAAGCTCTATCCGCTGGATGTCGAGCGAGCCCTGAAGAGCCTCGCCAGGATCAAGGACAAGATCGCCTGGTGGAGCACCGGCGCGCAAGGCGCACAGCTCATCCTCGACGGCGAGGTCGATATCTGCGCCATCTGGAACGGGCGCATCTACGGGCCGAAAATGGGAGGCGCGCCGGTCGACTACGATTTCAACCAGGCGGTGTTCGTGAGCGACGCATGGGGGGTGCCGAAGGGGGCGCCCAATGTGAAAGAGAGCATGCAGCTCATTGCGCTCGAGATGACCGCGGAACCACAAGCCGCCTTCGCCAAGGCCATTCCCTACGGCCCGACGAACCTCGCGGCGCTCAAGCTGATCGACGCCAAGCTCATGGGTGATCTGCCGTCCTCGGATGCGAACTTCTCCAAGGGGGTGATGCTCGACATCGACTACTGGGCCGACAATGGCGCGAAGGTCGTGGAGCGCTTCAATCAATGGTTGCTCGGCTGACGAGACCGTGGCCTTGAGAAAGGCATGTGTGCGGGCCGCCTGCGTCTTCGAGGGGCCGACATCCCGGCTGCGCCGACCCGCAAGACTGGTGCGGCGTGCCAAGCCCCTCGCAGTGCCGTCCAGGACCGTGGTGAGCGCCTGATGCGACAGGCGCATCGAGCCGCCCCTTCTCCCTGGACGACCACGCGCGCCTATAGCTGGCTCGTCGTGCCGCCGGCGCTGTTCCTCGCGCTGTTCTTCGGTTGGCCGATCATCAGGGTGGTGGCGCGCAGCTTCACGGATCCGAGTCTCGGGCTCGAGAACTACGCGCGCATCCTGTCGAGCGGACTTTATCTGCGCGTGCTTCTCAACACCGTGGAAACGGCCGCGATCGTGACCGTGCTCTGCCTCGTCGCCGGTTATCCCGTCGCTTACGCGCTCTCCCAGGCGCGCGGCGTCCCGCTGCAGATCATGGCCGCGCTGATCGTCATCCCGCTCTGGACGAGCGTCGTCATTCGCTCCTACGCCTGGATGATCCTCTTCCAGCGCCGCGGCATCCTCAATGATGCTCTGATGGCCTCGGGCTGGGTTTCGGGCAGGGTACAGTTCATCCCGGGCGCGTTCGCCGTGAATGTCGGCATGGTGCACATCATGCTGCCTTTCATGATCCTGCCGCTCGCCGCCGCGATGCGCGGCATCGATCGCTCGCTGCTGCGTGCCGCGGGCGTGCTCGGCGCCAGCGACTTCGCCGCCTTCCGGAAAATATTCCTGCCGCTGTCATTGCCCGGCGTCTATGCGGGCACGGCTCTCGTCTTCATGCTCTCGCTCGGCTTCTTCATCACACCGGCACTGCTCGGCGGGCCCGAGCATCTGATGGCGGCCGTGCTCATCGAGCAGCAGGCGAACCAACTCCTCGATTGGGGGCTTGCCTCGGCGCTCGCCACGCTCTTTCTCGCCTGCACCGCGGTCATTTATCTCGTCTATGTCCGAGTGACCGGCCAGGCTCGCGGCGAGGCGCGGGGATGAGCCTCCTGGCGCAGCTCGCAAGGCTCGGATTACGGGGCGTCGTCGCCCTGATCCTGGTCTATCTCGCCCTGCCTACCTTGGTCATCGTGCCGATGTCGTTCAGCGGCGCAACCTATCTCTCCTTCCCGCCGGAGAGCTGGTCGCTCGGCTGGTACCGGCAGGTGGCGGAGAATCCGGCCTGGCGGAACGCCGCCGGCAACAGCCTCGTCATCGGGCTGAGCTCGGCTCTCATCGCGACCGTTCTCGGAACGCTCGTGGCGCTCGCTCTGGCGCGCGGCCGCATCGTCTTCGCCGGCCTCGTTTCGGCGATCGTCGTCGCGCCGATGATGCTGCCGCACATCATCCTGGCAATCGGTCTTTATCCGGTCATGCTCGATCTCGGCGCGCTGCGCACCTATACGGCCGCCATCCTGGGCCATGCCGTGATCGCCTTGCCGCTCGTGTTCATCACTGTCAGCGCGGCGCTGAAGAGCTATGGCGGCTCGCTCGAGCTCGCCGCCATGACACTCGGCGCCAATCCCTGGCAGAGCTTCTGGCGCGTCACCTTTCCGATGATCCGCGCCAGCGTGATCGTGGGCGCCATCCTGGCCTTCGCCACCTCATTCGACGAGCTCTTGCTCTCACTCTTCCTGACGGGCACGATTACGCGCACCCTGCCGCGTCTGATCTGGGAGCAGCTGAGCGATTTCCTCACGCCCACGATCGCCGCCGTCGCGACGCTCGTCTTCGCCTTCAGCCTCGTTCTCCTTGCCGTCGCCGCGCTGTTGCAGCGGCGTCCGCGGAGCTCGGTTGGGGCCTTCAATGGCTGAGCGCGGCGGGCGCCTTGTCTTGAAGGACGTGGCCAAGCGCTATGGCTCGGTGGCGGCGCTCGCGCCCACGAATCTGGCGATCGAGGCCGGCGAGTTCTTCTCGCTGATCGGTCCGAGCGGCTCGGGCAAATCGACGCTGCTCGGGGCGATAGCCGGATTCACTCCACCCTCGGAAGGCAGCATCGAGATCGACGGCGCCGATATCGTCGGGCTTGCGCCTTACCGGCGCAATATCGGGATGGTGTTCCAGAACTACGCGCTCTTCCCGCATATGAACGTCTTCGAGAACATCGCTTTCCCGCTGCGCATGCGCAAGCTGCCGTCCGCCGAGCTCAGCGAGCGGGTCGAGCGCGTGCTCGCCATGGTGCGGCTCCCGGGCTTCGGCGATCGCGCCGTCGGCCAATTGTCGGGAGGGCAGCAGCAGCGTGTCGCGCTCGCCCGCGCCGCCGTTTACGATCCGCGCATCCTCCTGATGGACGAGCCTCTGGGGGCCCTCGACAAGAATCTGCGCGAGGAAATGCAGTTTGAGATCAAGGAAGCGCATCGCGAGCTTGGCGCGACCATCCTCTACGTCACCCATGATCAGGACGAGGCGGCCTCGATGTCCGACCGCATCGCGATCATGAACCACGGCCATCTGGCGCAGGTCGGATCCCCCCGCGAGCTCTATGAGCGGCCCCGCAACGCCTTCGTCGCCACGTTCCTGGGCGACGGGAACCTGCTCGAGATCGCGCGCTTCGCCGCGGACCGGGACGGCCGAGCCGCCGCCTATCTGCCGAACGGCGTGAGGCTCGGCTTGGCCGGATGTGCAGGCGATCTGCCGGACGCTCGTTCGATCATGGCCTGCATCAGGCCGGAAGCGATCAGCCTCCACATGAACGGGGAAGCCCCGCCCGAAGGCCGCAATCACCTCTCCGGCATGATCACCGATGCCGTCTTCACGGCCGGCATGCAGCGCTATCGCGTGGAGGCCGGCGCCGGCAAGGCACTGCTCGTCAAGACGAGAGCTCGCGGAACGCGGGAAACCCCGGAAATCGGATGTCCGGTGACGCTCAGCTGGCCGATCGAAGACACTCACCTGGTCCCGAAGGAGTAGCCATGAAATCGCTCGAGAACAGGATCGCCCTCATCACCGGTGCCGGAGACGGGATGGGTCGTGCCCATGCGCTGCTCATGGCCGAGCGCGGCGCGGATATCATCGTGGTCGACATCGCCGAGGAGGGCGCGGAAAAGACCGCCTCGGCAGTCCGCAAGCTCGGGCGGCGCGCCCATGTCGCCATCCTCGACATGGCGGATGTCGGGGCCGTGCAAGCGATGGCGGAAACCGCCGCGAAAGCGCTCGGGCCGGTCGACATCCTCGTCAACAATGCGGGCCACGGCCAAAGAGCCCTGACCACCGAGGTCAGCGTCGCGGACTTCGACCGAATGTTCGCCGTGCATGTGCGCGGTTCCTTCTTCTGCGCCCAAGCGTTGATCCCGGCGATGAAGGAGCGCCGCCGCGGCAAGATCATCAACGTCTCCTCGATATGGGGCATGACGGGCGCCCCCGTGGCGCCCCATTATTGCGCCGCCAAGGCCGCGCTCCTCGGGCTGACCAAAGCTTGGGCTAAGGAGCTCGCGCCCTGGAACATCCACGTCAACGCCATCGCACCGGGTGGCGTGCGCTCGGGTGGGCCGACGAAGTTAGACAGCGCCGACATCCTCAAGGCCAAGGAGGAGAAGGTGCCGTTGAAGCGCTATTGCCAACCGATCGAGATTTCCTACGCCGTCGCTTACCTCGCCTCGCACGAGTCGGATTTCGTCACGGGCCAGGTGATCAGCCCGAATGGCGGCGAAACCATTGTCGGCTATTGAGGAGAGTGCCGTGAACGATCCTCGACGCCTCGACGGAAAGATCGCCTGGGTGACCGGCTCCGGGCGCGGCATGGGGCGGGCGCATGCGCTTCTCCTCGCCGAGCGCGGCGCCGACATCGTGGTGCACGACATCCTGGGCCCCGAAGCGGAGGAGACCGCCCATCTCGTGACCGAAGCGGGGCGGCGCGCCATCGCCTCGACCGCCGATCTTCTCGACGTGGACGCCATCGCGGCCCTCGCTTCACGCGCGTTCGCCGAGCTCGGCACGGTCGATATTCTCGTCAACAATGCCGGCGTCGGCCAGCACGGGCCGATCGAGCAGATCACGCCGACCGACTTCCAGCGCATGTTCGACATCCATGTCCGCGGCTCCTTCTTCTGCGGGAAGAGCGTCATCCCGGAAATGAAGCAGCGAGGCTCGGGCAAGATCGTCAACATCTCCTCGATCTGGGGCATGAACGGCGCCGACACCGCCTCGCATTATTGCGGGGCGAAGGCGGCGTTGCTCGGCCTCACGAAGGCCTGGGCCAAGGAGCTCGCGCCGTGGAACATCCATGTCAACGCGGTCTGCCCGGGCGGCGTCATCACCGAGATGCCGATCAAGGTGCAGGGCTGGGAGAAGATCCGCGCCAAGGAAAAGCGCGTGCCGCTCGGGCGCTGGGCGCAACCTGAGGAAATCTCGTTTGCGGTCGCGTTCCTGGCCTCGGCCGAGTCCGACTTCATCACCGGCCAGGCCATCAGCCCCAATGGGGGCGAGACCATCGTCGGCTTCTAGCCGCCAAAGGAGGAGAGATGCATTTCGGCCTGTTCTGCCTCAACACTCAACGCGACGCCTCGAAGACGCCTCGCGACATCTACCGCGAGACAATGGAGCATGTCAGGCTCGCCGAGCAGGTGGGTTTCGAGATCGCCTGGTTCGCCGAGCACCATTTCTCGAATTACTGCCTGTGTCCCTCTCCGCTGACCATGACGAGCTATGCGGCCGGCCTGACGACACGCATCAAGCTCGGGCCCGCCGTGGTGGTGGTGCCGCTCTACGAGCCGATCAGGCTGCTCGAAGACATCGGCTTCGCCGACCAGCTGAGCGAGGGGCGGCTGGTGCTCGGTTTCGGCACCGGCTACCAGGAATACGAGTTCCACAAATTCGGCGTCGACCTCAAGGAGGGGCGCGACATCTTCTTCGAGACGCTCGACTTCATCGAAGCTTATTTCCGCGGCGAGCCTCTTTCCTTCGAGGGCAAATATATCAAGATGCCGGAAACCTATTTCTCGGTGAGGACCGTGCAGAAGCGCCCGCCCGTCTACATCGCCGGCATGGCAGGCGATCCCAAGGCACAAGGGCGCTCCGTCGAGAGAGGCTACATACCATTCTTTACTACCGGTTGGAACAAGCTGGAGGTCACGCGGCAAATCAAAGCCAAGGTCGCCGAGGCCTATGGCGCGGCCGGCGGCGAGGTCGCGAGCATGCCCTTCGCCATGCAGCGCTATGTCTTCGTCACGCATGACAAGAAGGCGGCTTTACGGGCGGCGGACGGGGCGCGCTATGTGCGCCGCATCGCCCAGGCGATGCGCGGCAAGTATGGCGAGCTCGACGGCTCCTTTCTCAGGGAGACGCCGGCCGCCGACGAGCCGCCGTTGGAGGACATCGTCGAGCGACTCCTGATCGGCGATCCGGCGACCGTCGCCGAAAAGCTATCCCAAGAGATCGAGGCGCTCGAGCCCTGCCATATCAGCTGCTTCATGGGGATACCCGGCTTGTCGCAAGCCGAAACCCTCGCTTCGATCGAGCGCTTCGGGACAGAGGTCGTGCCGCTCGTCGAGAAGCGCTTCGGCCCGTTGAGCGGCCTTGGCGCATCGGCCAAGCAGACGAAAGTCGAAGTCGCCTGATCCACCGAGGCTGCGGACGATCAGGCGTAGCTCGCGCGCGTCGTCTCGACCTTCCCTTGTCCGGCGCGCACGATCTCGACGCAAGCGGCGACGTCCTCCACATAGGTCTTGCGCGCGCCGGCGTGATGCATTGACAGCATCAGGTGCAGGCTCGGCGGTCGGCGTACCATTCCGGGCACCCACCCGCGTTCCCCCATGAGGGTCGCGACCTTTCCCATGTCGATATCGTCGCAGCCGAAGGCGATATTGGCGAGGTTCGGATTGCCGCGGATCGCCATGCCGGGGATGGCCCGAAGACCTGTCAGATAGGCGTCGCGCATTTCCATCAGCGCCGCGGCGATCGCGCGGTAGCCGTCGCGGCCGAGATGGCTCAAGACGGCCCAGGCGGCGGCGACCGCGCCGCCCGGCCGCGTGCCGACGAGCGTCTGCGTCGAGAAGCGCCCGCTCGGCCAGGAGTCGAAGGAGAACTCCTGAAAAGCCTGCAATGTGGCGTCGCGATAGAAGAGGGTCGAGGCGGGCTTCGGGCAAAAGCCGAATTTGTGCAGGTCGGCCGAAAGCGACATCACTCC
>JBIOEK010000113.1:0-9525 GCA_044445925.1 Hyphomicrobiales bacterium | reverse complement strand
CGCGGCGCGCTGCTCCTGCGGCAGCTCGGGCATCAGATAGGGGATCATCATATTGAAGCAGGCGAGCACCGCATGCTTGCCGGCCACAAGGTGCAGCTTGCCCTCGCGCAGATAGGCGACCTCGGCGCCGCCCGCGCCGCTGCGGGCCTGCACGCACATGGAATCGAGGCGCAGCCGCATGGGGGCGCCCTCGGCATCGAGCCTGCCATAGTCGAAGGGCGCGAGCACCACATCCTCCATGCCGGCGCCGGGCGCCGCCGCCGGGATCAGCGAGCGCACCAGGAGCCGCGCCAGGGAAGCGTTGCCGTCCGGGAAATGGTAGATATAGGGCTCGTCCAGGTCCGGATTGGAGGGTTTCGGCAGGCCGAGGCCGTCGAAGCCCGGAAGCCCGGCTTCGCGCGCTTCGGCCGCCGCGAGCGCGTCGCAGCCGAGCGCGTAGATGTCGTGGGTGCGCCCCTGGAAGCAGTTCGCCACCTCGTCGGCGCAGCCGAGCAGCTTCACGAGATAGTCGCGATAGCTGGTCTTCTCGAGGACCGCGAGCTTTTCCTCGAGGCTCTTGCCGGGCAGCGGATCGGCGTTCTGCTCGAAGAGCGCGATCAGCTGAGCCTTACTCGCCGCCGAGACCGGGAAGGCACTGATGAAGTCTCGTATCGGCTTGGCGTTGCGCCGCTCGGGCGCGATGTCGTCGGCCGCCACGGTCATGGGATCGCCGGCCACCAGCACGTCCCGGCTGAAGCTCTCGCGCGGGAAGAAGACGCCGCGCGACAGGCCGAGCGAGGGGTAGAGGTCGCGCTCGAACGCCGTCTCGAAGCGCGCAATGTCGATGCCGAGCTCGGCGATGAGGCCCTTGGCGACATCGCTGTAGAGCCCTTTCGGCGATTGCAGGGACTCGCTGCCGCCATATCCGAGGATGAGCCGCCCATCAAGCCGGAATTCGTTGCGCTTGGCGTGGCCGCCGAAATCGTCATGGTTGTCGAGGATCAGGATGCTGGCCGCCCCGCCGCTCATCTTGCGATAGAACCAGGCCGCCGCGAGGCCGCTGATGCCGCCTCCGACGACGATCAGGTCGTAGCTTTCCTCGACCGGCAGGCGATCGAACGCGAACGCCTTGCCGTCGCGCAGGTCATGCGCTGCCTCGAAGGAGCCCCCATGGTCGCCGCGCAGGCCCGTCAGCGCCGGCGGATAGCGCAGGGGCTGCGCCATCGCCTGCCTCGCCGGCGTCAGCCCGGCCGCGATCGTCAGCGCCACGCCGTTCAGGAAATCGCGCCGGACGATGTCGCCCATCTGGCGGGATGCTCTCCTTGGCCAATTGCAAGTCTTGGAGTCCGTGCAAGTTTTGGGCTGCTTGCAACGGCCCAAGCTTGAAGCTGAGAGGACGTGAATGAGGGCTTAACAGGCGCCATCGGAGCGGATGCGGCGTTCACTCAGGCGCATTCTACCGCGGACGACTTGGCATGGCGATCGCAGGCTTCGCAATCGGCCTCTATGCGTAGCTTCATTCGATCACTTCGTCGGCGCGAGCGAGCACGCTCTGCGGCACGTCGAGGCCGAGCGCCTTGGCGGTCTTGAGATTGATCACCAGCTCGAACTTGGTCGGTTGCAGAACCGGCAGATCGGTCGGCTTTTCGCCCTTGAGTATCCGGCCGGTATAGATGCCCGCCTGTCGGTTCGCCTCCGACAGGTCGGTACCGTAGCTCATCAGACCGCCGGCCGCCGCGAGCTCGCGCCAGGCGTAAATCGCCGGAACGGACTGGCGCGCGGCGAGCGCGACGAGCTGCTCGCGGCGGATGAGAAAAAACGGACTGCCGCTGACGAAAAGCGCCCCAGCTTTTTGTTCGGCCATTGACGCGAAGGCCTGATCGAAGTCGCGCTCGCTGCCCACATTCAGGATGACGAGCCGCAACCCGAGGGCGCGTGCCGCCTCCTCCAGGCTTCTCGAGCGAGCCTCGGTTTCCGCGACAAGCTGGTTCACCAGCACCGCCACCACGGCAACCTGGGGAACCAGCTCGTGCAGCAGCTCCAGCCGCTTGGTATCCACCGTGCCGGCGAAGACGCTCACGCCCGTGATGTTGCCGCCCGGCTGATTTATGCTGGCTACGAGTCCGGCCTTGATCGGATCGCTGCCGTTCAGAAAGATAATCGGGATCGTTGCCGTCGCTGCCTTCGCCGCGAGTCCCGTGACGTCGCCTCCGATGGCGACGATGACCGCCACCCGTCAGCGGACCAGATCGGCCGCCAATGCAGGTAGCCGGTCGGATTGACCCTCGGCCCACCGGAATTCGATCGCCACGTTGCGGCCTTCGACATAGCCGGCTTCCTGCAGACCTTTCCGAAAGGCGGTAACCTCGAACGTGAACGAGCCGGCCGAGCCACTGTGAAGAAACCCGATCACCGGCGTCGCCGGCTGCTGCGCGCGCCCTGGAAGGGGCCACATGACCGCCGTGCCGCCGACAAGCCTGATGAATTCGCGCCGTCTCATCTGCCCTCCGCAGCCAAGACTATCGACTTAGCCAAGACTATCAATTTAGCCAAGACCATCAATTTAGCGAAGTCTATCACATTGGCCCTTGGCCTTCGAGATGATGCAATCGCGACGTTCGAGCCCTCGTTCCTGTTGCGTTCCTGCCGCGCCTCGATTATCATGCACCCTCAAGGTGACGTGCCGCGGCCCAATGACCTGCCGGGCCAATGGCCGGGACACGGCTATTTGACACGTAAATCAATAGCTCCGGCGCTGCGCGCTATGGGCTGGTCGCGCAGCGGCGATTTCGCGCGGCCTCAATTCGGCTGTTCGCCCCGATCGGCGCGGCACGGGCTTAACGCCCTTGCAATGAAGTGCTTACAACGAAGCACTTGCGGCAAGGCGCGTCCCAATCAAATAGCCGGCTACCGGAATCGGAGCATGCAATGTTTGGAATCAACATTCCTCAACATTTCCGAGGCCGGATGATCGCCGCGGAGAGAGCGGCTTCGCCCCTGAAAGCCAATAGATTTCAGAGCGATAGGGCTGAGGTTCGGATTGTCCAGGCGGGCTCGGCCCGCCTAACCCGACTGAAGCCGTCAGCGTCGCAATCGCCGAAAAACATCAGTTCTTGGGGCCCAAATGTGAACAGACCCTCGAGCATGATCCCAAGAAGGTCGACGCCGGACCCTGAGGACCAGAACCGCGGATGCGGGGCGAGGATCGCTGCGGGGTCAGGTTCCCCGGCGAACCGCCATGGCGCCAGCCGATCAGGCCGCGCTCTTCTCTCCGGCATAGGACTTCTCCTCGAGGATCGCCGAATCGAAGAGGAGATTGATGTCGCGCTTCAGGGCGGCGCGCTTGTCGTTCGTCTTGTAGACGTCCCGCGCCAAGGCGATGAACTCGGCGCCGAATTCGCCGCGCTGCTCGCAGATGCGGATCGCGTCCTCGATCTCCCACAGGGCGAGATTGATGGCCTTGAGCCGTTCGCAGAGCCCGTCGAGCTCGAGGCCGCGAAAGCCGCCTTCGGCCCGCAAGCCTCGCAAGAGCTCGAGCTCGTGCCTGACGTTCTTGAGCTTCTCCTGGTCCGAGATCCGCTCGCTCTTGATCTCCAGGATGGTGATCTTGTCGATCAGCTCGCCGACGGCGCCCGGGATGAGGATGGAGGTCGGGGCCGGCTTCGTCCGCGACCGCGTGAGCTCGTCGAGCGCCTGTGCGATCCGGTCGAATACCTCTCCCCATTCGCCGCGCTGCGTCTGCCGGAACAGCCGCATGGTCGGATACCAGGGCGTGTCTTCCCGATCGAGGAGCCAGCGCCAGTCCGGGACGCTCTTCAGCGCCACCCAGACGGGCTTGCCGAGCGCTCCGGCGAGATGGGCGATCGAGGTGTCGCAAGTGATGATCAGGTCGAGATCGGCCATCGCGGCCGCCGTATCGACGAAGGCGTCGGGTCCGGCGTCGAAATCGTCTCCGAGCGCTTCGACGCCGAACGAGGCCAAGGGGTCGGCGAGGGGGTCGGCGAGCTGGTCCATGCGGGAATTCTTCTGAAGGCTGATGAGCCGCACATCGCCGATCTCTTTCAGCGCGGCGAAGAAGCGCAGCGGCACGGCGCGCGCCGTGTCGGCCTTGGAATTGGGGCTCCCCTGCCAGGATATGCCCACCCGAAATCCCTCGCGGCCGATGCGTGCCGCCCATTGGCCGGCGAGCTTCTCCTCGGCGCGCAGATAGGGGATCGGCGCCAGGACCCGGTCGAGATCGGTCTTGAAGGCCTTGGGCAGGCTGACGAGCGGGATCTCGCAATCGAATGTCTCGCCGGCGAGCGGGGCCTCGAGCAGGCGCACGGGCCCCGCCAGGCCGCCGAGCAGGCGATGCAGCTGCTTGCGGCAGATGAAGGTGACGTCTGCGCCCGCTTGCGCCAGATGCGGCAGGTAGCGGGAGAATTGGATGACGTCGCCGAGGCCCTGCTCGTCGATGACCAGGATGCGCTTGCCGGCGATCGGTCCGCCCGACCATTCGGGCCAGACGCGCGGCAGCGCATTGACCGGCAGGTTCTCCTTCAACCAGCGGCTCTCATAGCCTTCCCAGCCGCGCTCGAAATCGCCGAGGAGAAGCAGGAGCGCGCCTCGATTGTTCTGCGTATGGGCATGCGTCGGCGAGATCGCCAGGGCCTTGTCGAACGAGGCGAGCGCCTCCTCGAACCGGCTAAGCTCCTTGAGGGCGACCCCGCGGCCGCACAGCGCCTCGAGATAGGAAGGGCGCAAGGCGAGCGCCGCCTGATAGGCCGCGAGCGCCTCCTCGAATCGATGCAGCTTCTGCAGAATATTGCCGCGAATCGACAAGGCCTCGGTAAATTCCGGCCTGTGGCGCAGAGCCTCGTCGCAAGCAGCGAGCGCCTCCTCGAGGCGGCCGAGCTCCAAGAGGGAAGCGGCCCGGTTCGAGAGCGCGTCCGCATCGCCGGGCTCGAGCCTGACGACCGCGTCATAGGAGGCGCAGGCCTCCTCGATCCGACCGGCCGCGAACAGGATATTGGCCTGGTTGAAGAGCGCGGCGAAATGCGCCGGAGCATGCCGCAAGGCCTGCGCGCAATAAGCGAGCGCTTCCTCGAGCAGCCCGCGCTGGTGCAGGATGATGGCGCAGCCGCACAAGGCGTCCGCATAGTCGGGCCGGAGCTTCAAGGCTTCGCGATACGAAGCCAGCGCCTCCTCGATCCGGCCGAGCTCGCGCAAGATGTCGGCTCGATTGTAGAAGGAGATTGCATCGGCTGGGTCGAGGCGCAGCGCCTGGTCATAGGAGGCTAGCGCCTCCTCGGTCCGGCCGAGCTCGGCGAGCACGACGCCGCGTCCGGCGAGCGCCTCGGCATAGGACGGCCTGATGTGCAAGGCCCGCTCATAGGAGGAGAGCGCCTCGTCCGGGCGGCCGAGGAGGTGGGCGGCCGTTCCGCGATTGAAATGCGTCTGCGGATCGTCGGGCCTTTGCCGCAGAACCTCGTCATGGGAGGCGATCGCGGCTTCGAGCCGACCCATGCGCTGAAGCGTCACGGCGCGATTGGCCAGCACGTCGATGCTGCCTGGACGAATCCTCAAGGCCCGGTCGAAGCAAGCGAGCGCTTGCTGGTTCTCGGCGCCGCTCGCATGGATCAGCCCGAGCACATTGCAGGCTAAATCGTCTTCGAGCGCGATCCCGCCCTGCGAATTGAGGCAAAGGGCCGCCTCTGCGGTCTCCCCGGCCCTCACATGCTGAAGCGCCTCGGCGATGATCTCGCGAATGAGCTGCGCCGATCGAGGACCGATCTCGGCCAAGCCATTCGTCGGAGCGGAGTGCTTGGCCAATATTTGCGCCATGTTGATGCCGGAGAGCGAAGTTGCGGTGCCGTCGAAGTTACAAGGCCCCCGTCCCCGCCGGTCGGACAGCAGCATTTGAAGCTTGCGCAAGGCTTGAAGCGATGCGGCAGACGCCTCCTTCTCCCGCTCTTGGCATACAAGGGAGTGCGCAATTGTGGCTCCTTCACCTGCCTCATTGGGCCGCGCCCGCGCCGATCCTCTGATACTGGCCGATCCAGCGCCGATCGATATGCTGCTTGAGGCGCCAGGCAAGGCGGCCTCGCACCGCAAGCGGCCCCCAGCAAGCGATCGCCTCGTCGTCGCCGAGACCGAGCAGCATCAAGGCCCGTTTCTGCGGCAGATAGCGCAACAACCTCCGGCCCCCCGCATGGCGACGCAGGTTCTCGGCGAGCACCGGGCCTTGCCGAACCGCGAACACGCCGGCCTTCGGTCTCGGATGCTCGATCATGCCGGCACAGTCGCCGGCCGCGAAAACGTCGCCGTCGCCCTGCGATTGCAGCGTCTGGCGAATGGCGACGAAGCCCTCCGCATCGAGGCTGAGCGCGGTTTGCGCCAGCCACGAGGGAGCCTGCGCCTGCGTCGCGACGATGATCGCGTCGCCCTTCATGAAGCAGCCGTCGTCGAGATGCACGCCCTCGGCATCGATCGCCACGGCGGAACGTCCCGTTACGAGCCTGATGCCGCGTTCAAGCAATGCCTCGGCCGCCGCGCGCGTTGCGGCCCTGTTCGGCTCGCCGAGGAACTCCTTGCCGCTCACCAGGGTGAAGCTGAAATCCCGAGGCGAGACCTCGTCGCCATGGAGCTTGTCTGTGTGATCCTTGCCGATCAGCGCCTCTCGGATCGCGAGGATCAATTCGAAACCCGCCGCGCCCCCGCCGACGACCAGGATCCGTCTCGGACCGACGGGCCGCAGGCATCTCGCCTCGAGCTCCAGCCATTTCGCATCGAAATCGGCAATGGGCGTCACGGCGATCGCATGGCGATCGGCCCCGGCGATGGCGTCGAGCTTCGGGGCGATGCCGATATCGAGCGACGCGATGTCGTAGCCGACCGGCGGGCCGTTCTCGACCAGGACGAGCCTGCCGGCGCAATCGAGCCCGATGGCCGAGCGATCGATCAGCCGCGCCCCCGCCGCCCGGCAGAGCCGGTCGAGATCGACGACGCAATCCTCATGGGAATAATGCCCTGCGACGCGCCCGGGAAGCATGCCCGAATAGACCATCTCGAGGCCGCGCGACACGAGCGTCAGCCGCAGGCCTTGCATCTTGCGCATCGCGAAGGAGCGCAGCACATGCACTGGGCATGGCCGCCGCCCACGAGCACGATGTCAGTTGCCGCGACCGGGCTCATGCGAAGACCCCCCTCCTCAGCCGATCCTGAGCTCGAAGGCCGCCACGATATGGCGAGGCAGCCGCCGCGGCGCGATCAAGACCGCATCCGCGCGCAGGTCGAAGCTCGCGGCCCAGGGGTTGCGCATGAGCCACTGCGCCGCCGCACGGCTGAAGACCAGGCGCTTTCGGGGCGAGATCGCCTCGGCCGCCTTGTCGAGATCGTCGCGGGCCTTCACCTCCACGAAGACGATGGCGCGTCCGCGCCGCAGGATCAGGTCGATCTCCCCGCCCTTGCCGCCATAGCGGCGCGCCAGGAGCCGGTAGCCTTTCAGCATCAGGAAGAGGAGGGCTATGGTCTCGGCGCGAAAGCCGCGCCGCCATGCTTTCTGCCTGAGATCGCGCTGGCTGCGATCAGGCTGCCGGGGACCGTTTGGCGAAAGCTCGCCGCTCAAGGTCGGGGCTTTCGCGACAGCTCGAGCGCACGGGCATAGACCTTTCGGCGCGGCAGGCCGCTATCGGCCGTGACGCGCGCCACCGCTTCCTTGAGCGAATGTCCCTGCAGCGCCAGGGAAAGCCTTTCGTCGAGGCTTTCGGCCGCCTCGACCTCGCTCGCCTCCTCGTGGCGCGCACCGATCATCACCACGACTTCGCCCTTCGGCGTCGCCTCTTGCGCATAGGCGCTTGCGAGCTCGGACAGGGTGCCGCGCCGCACCTCCTCGAAAATCTTGGTCAATTCGCGCGCCACGGCCGCTTGCCGCTCGCCCAGCACCACGGCCGCATCGGCCAGCATGTCGGCGAGCCGGCGCGGCGATTCGAAGAGCACGAGCGTGCCGGGAATATCGGCCAAGCGCATGAGGCGGGCGCGTCTTGCGGCCTCCTTCTGCGGCAGGAAGCCTTCGAAGAAGAAGCGGTCCGTCGGCAGGCCCGCGATCATCAGGGCGGCGAGGACCGCGGAGGGGCCCGGGGCTCCCGTCACCATGACGGCGTCGGCGAGCGCCGCCTCGACCAGCTTGAAGCCCGGATCGGAGATGAGCGGCGTTCCAGCGTCGCTGACGAGCGCGATCCTCGCGCCCTCCCTCAGCCTCGCCAGCAGCGCCGGCCGCACGCGCTCGGCGTTGTGCTCGTGATAGGCCTCGAGCGGGGTCGATATTCCATAGCGGGAAAGCAGCCTTCTGGTCACGCGCGTATCCTCGGCCAGGATGACGTCGGCCCCCGCCAGGGTCATGAGCGCGCGCAGCGTCACATCGCCGAGATTGCCGATGGGCGTTGCGACGATATGCAGGCCGGCCGCAAGGGCTCTCCGGTCGAGGCGCGGCAGCAAGAAGCCCGGTGCCTCGCGGAAGGCGGGCTTGCGCAATTCCTCGCCCGGCACCGCTTCGCCTGACCCCGCCTCGACGCCCGTCGCGGTGCGCCGCAATCTTGGGTCCGCAGGCTCTGGCTTCTCGTCTGGACCCATTTTCCTCACGCGAGCCGGTATCTTCGCCCTCCATCGCGGGGGCGCGAGGCGTTGCCGCCCCGCCGGAAAAAGCTCTAGCCGACACAAACTGGCCATGGAAGTGTTGATGGTCCGCCTTGGCGCTCGCGCGAATCGGAATTTCGAGTAAAGGGAATTATAGTGCGGCCACTTTGTTGCGATATGAGCGGGCGGGGAATCGACAAGCCATGACGAATCCAGAGACCGAAGCGACAAGCCGCGAAATCTGCGGCTTCGGGGCATTTTCACGCCAAATGAACATCGTTTCGCATGAAGTCGACGCCTCGGTGCCAAACGGGGCACCAAGAGAGGGCGCCTCTATCGGGCGTGATCGGCATGGCCAAGGCGCCAGCCGGCGCCTCGCCATGGCGGCCGGATTGGCGCTCCTCGCCGGGTCCTGCGTGGGCATGGGCATTCCCGGTTTCGAGCAGACGCCCTCGGTTCCGGCAGCTCCCGCCGCGAGCGCCGGTGGCGTGAAGATCGCGCTGATCCTGCCTCTGACTGCGGGCGGCCAGACGGCCATCGTGGCAAATTCCCTGAAGAACGCCGGAGAGCTCGCCATCGCCGAGGCGAGTGCCTCGAACGTGCAGCTCATCGTCAAGGATGACCACGGCACGAGCGAGGGTGCGACGGCCGCCGCGCAAGAGGCCATCGGCGAGGGCGCCGAGCTGATCGTGGGCCCGCTCATCGCGGGCAATGTCCAAGCCGCGGCCGCGGTGGCGCGCCCGGCGGGCCGGCCGATGATCGCCTTCTCGTCCGATGCGAGCGTCGCCTCGCGCGGGGTCTATCTGTTGAGCTTCATGCCGGCGACCGACGTCCAGCGCGTCGTCACCTTCGCGGCGTCGCAGGGCAAGAAATCCTTCGCGGCGCTGGTCCCCGATACGGCCTATGGGCAGATCACCAGCGGTGCCTTCCAGG
>JBIOEK010000112.1:0-9532 GCA_044445925.1 Hyphomicrobiales bacterium | reverse complement strand
GCCGGGAATGACACCAAATCCACTTACGCACTCTGGAACCGAAGGGGCCATCAACTTCCCCCAAGCTCGCGATACATCGCGGCGACCGCGTCGATCACATGGCGCTCGGTGAAGCCCGAGAGCACGCGCTTCCGAGCCGCCTCGCCCAGCCGTGCCGAAAGAGCCGGATCGCGCGCGAGGCGCACCATGGCTGCGGCGAGCGCCCGGGCATTGCCGGGAGGGACCAGCAGCCCCTCGACCCCGTCGCGCACCAAAGCGCGGCAGCCGGGCACGTCGGAGGTCAGCACGGCCCGGCCGCAGCTCGCGCCTTCGAGCAGGGTGCGCGGCAGGCCTTCCCCACCCCGCGAGGGCAGGCAGCACACATGCTGCTCGCGCCAGACGCCGGCGGCATCCTCGGTGCGGCCGCGCCAGACGACGCCGGGCTCGCGGTTCCAGGCCTCGAGCGTCTCGCGCGGAATGGTCTTCGGGTTCGTGGGATCGGGCTCGCCGTAGAGCGAGAGCTCGATAGCGGCCCCTTGGGCGCGCGCGAGCTTCGCGGCCTCCACCGCGACATCGATGCCCTTCGACCAGAGCATGCGCGCGATGACCGCGATCTTGAGCGGCGGCATCGCGGGCTGGGGGCAAGGCGCGTAGCGGTCCGGATCGACGCCGGCCCCGCCGACGATGACGAGACGTTTCGCCGTGCCGGGATCGAAGCCGAGCAGCCTCGCATCGTCGGGGTTCTCGAGGAGGAAGCGCACGTTTCGCCCGTCGAGCGGACCCCGCAGCAGGAGCCGCATCGCCAGACGCGCGGCGCGCGCCGAAGGCGTGCTCGCGGCGCCGAGGAAGCCGAGCCCGGTCACCGCATAGACGCGCCGCCTCACGCCCGCGAGCTTCGCCGCCATGCCGCCGAGCGCGATCGGCCACAGCGCGATGAGATGCACGATCTCAGGTCGCTCGGCCCGCAGGATGCGCGTCAGCTGCCGGATCGTCGCCAGAGCTGCGCCGATCTCGCGCCGTCCGCGATCGGCATCGAGCGGGATTACGCGCGCGCCTTCGGCCTCGATCGCGGCGCGGTGCCGGTCGACGCGGCAGATCACGGCCGGCGCGAAGCCCGCCTCGCGCGCGGCGCGCAGCATCGGCAGGAAATGCGAGGCGAAGAACCAGTCCTCGGTGACGATGAAGATCAGGGATTTCATTGCGGTCGCACGGCACGCTCTTCCACGCCGCAAGCGTCGCTTCTCAATAGTCGAGCCTCCCGCATAGCTCCTCGAAGGGGATCATGACATGCTCGCGATAGGCGGCGCGCTCCGCGAGGCGACCATACCAGCTTTCGACATGGGGGATATCCGGCCTCCCGACATCGAGCGACAGACGGTTCCGCCATCGTCGAGCACCGGGATGCGTCCATGCGGGTTCATGCGCAGGAATTCCGGCGTGTCCAGCCCTCCGAACGAGCCGCCCGCCTCGACATGCACATGATCGAGCTTGAGCTCGCCGATCAGCCACATCACCTTCTGCACGTTGAAGGCGCTGCGCCGCCCCCAGATTCTCAGCATCGAGGAACCCCCGTTCAAGACCGGGACCAGCCGTGCTTAGACACGCCGCCTCGGGCTCGCGCAAGTGTTGGCGCGGCTGTGCCCGGCGGTATATGAACCATGCGAGGAGGACGCACATGGACCCGATACCCTATCGCCGCGAGACGCCCGGAACGCAGCCTCCGGCGCTTTGGCCCGATTATCGCTCGACCGTCATGCGCTCGCCGCGCAAGCCCTTGATCGTGCTTCCGCACACGATTTCCGAGGTGACAGGCCCGGTCTTCGGCCATGACCGCCTGCAAGCCAACGACTCAGATCTCACATCCCAGCACAAGGAGCGCCCGATCGGCGACCGCATGATCGTCGCCGGACGCGTCATCGACGAGCTCGGGCGGCCGGTGGCGGGGACCTTGGTCGAGATCTGGCAGGCGAATTCGGCCGGACGCTATTTCCATCCGCGCGATTCGCGCGACGCCCCGCTCGATCCGAACTTCACCGGCGGGGGGCGCACCATCACCGACGCCGAAGGAAATTACCGCTTCGTCACCGTCAAGCCCGGCTATTACCCCTGGAACAACCATCACAATGCCTGGCGCCCTGCCCATATCCATTTCTCGATCTTCGGGCCGAGCTTCGTGACGAGGCTCATCTGTCAGATGTATTTCGAGGACGACCCGATGCTGCCCTTCGATCCGATCTATATGAGCGTGCCGAGCGAGGCCGGCCGCAAGCAGCTCCTCGCCAAGTTCGACTACGATCTGACGGTGCCGGGCTTCGGCCTCGGCTATCGCTTCGACGTCGTGCTGCGCGGGCGGAGCTCCACCCCCTTCGAGGGCGATGACCATGCCCATTGAGAGCGGCTGGGCGACGGTCGGGCCGTTCTTCCATGCGGTGCTGCCCTGGAAGGGCGGCGGCGAGATGGCGAAGCCGGAGACCGAGGGCGAGCGCATCACCATCCTGGGGCGCGTGCTCGACGCCGAGGGCAAGCCCATCAACGATGCCATGATCGAGCTTTGGCAGGCGAACGCGGCCGGCCGCTACAGCCATTCCGAGGATAAGGGGCCAGGCGAGATCGATCCGTCCTTCCAGGGCTTCGGCCGGGTGGCGGCGGATGATCAGGGCTATTTCACCGTCGAGACCATCCGGCCCGGCCCGGTGCGCGGCCTCGGCAACAGCTTGCAGGCTCCCCATATCGATATCTCGATCTTCGCGCGCGGCGTGCTGAAGCGCCTCGTGACGAGGCTCTATTTCGCCGGCGATCCGGCCAATGACGCAGATCCCGTGCTCGGCCTGATCGAGGAGGAGCGGCGCCAGACGATCATGGCGACGCAGGATCCGGGAAAGTCCGGTTGCTGGCTCTTCACCTTGCATCTCGGCGGGCCGCGGGAGACGGTGTTCTTCGACGTGTGACGCTCCCTTGCCGCGCATTGACGCCCGCGCGAGGCGCAGGCGCCTCACTTGAGGAACAGGCGCCCCCTGCCGGGCAAGGGCTTCGTAAAGCCTGAAAGGCGCAGCATGTGCCAGGCCAGGGCGTGGTTGCTCGAGGTCACGGGCTTGCCGATCTTGGCCTCGACCTTTTCGACGATGCGGGCGACCCGCAGGCTGGTGCAGGAGACGAATACGGCGTCGCAGGCGTCCGACCCTCCGATCCGGATGATGGCTTCGGCGAGCGATCGCGGCGCGATCCTCGCGACCACATTGTCGTCCTCCTGGTTGAACGATCCCATCGCGGGGATCTGCATTCCCCGCGCCTCGAGCGCCGCCCGCAGGCTCTCGTTGATGCGCCGCACATAGGGCGTCAAGAGCGCGATGCGGCGGGCGCCAAGCGCCGCGAGGGCGGCGCGCGCCGCCGTGACCGGATCGGTCACCTTGACGCCTCGCCTCGCCTCGCGGACGCGCTCGGCGACCTTGTCCTCCCCGATGACGAGGGCCCCCGAGGTGCAGGCAAAGCCGATGACGCCGAGCTCGACCGCCGCCGGCAGGAGCCGCGCCGTCGGAACGATCAGCTTCTCCATCTCGGCGAGCGTCTCGGGCGTGATGCGCGCATCGTTATGCAGCCTCGCGCCATAGAGGGCGACGCCGGTCTCGGGCAGGAGGAAGCGAAACTCGTCCTCGATCGTCTGGTCCGTCTCCAGCACCAGGAGGCCCAGCGCCGCCTCGGTGCCGATGCCGCCATCGGTCTCGAAGGGAAGGTTCTCGAGATCGAGGGCGAGGCCGCCATCACCGCCCGCGGCGCGGGCTTTCTCCGCCGTCAGCTGGTCCATGCTCGTCTCCCTGCGGCATGCGCCCGTCATGGCTTTGGGCGAGCGATGTCCTATTCACTCTACAGGCATGCCCTTGTCGCCCCAAATGTGCCGACATATGGTCGGCGCCGCAACGCTTTTGGAGCATGAGAGATGAGCATTCGCAGGATCGACCCCGGGCCGCGCATGACCCAGGCGGTCATTCACGGCAATACGGTGTATCTCGCGGGCCAGGTGGCGCAGGATGCCGCGGCGACGAGCGTCGCCGACCAGACGAAGGCGATCCTCGCGCAGATCGACGCCTTGCTCGCCAAGGCCGGCTCCGACAAATCGAAGCTCCTCTCGGCCTCTATCTGGCTTACCGACATCTCGACCTTCGACGAGATGAACAAGGTCTGGGACGCTTGGCTCTCCAAGGGCAATGCGCCCGCGAGAGCCACGGTCGAGGCCAAGCTCGCCGCGCCGCGCTTCAAGGTCGAGATCGGCGTCATCGCGGCGCTGTAAGCCATGCGCGCGGTCGTCCTCGGGGCAGGCGTCATCGGCGTCACCACCGCCTATGAGCTCGCCAAGGACGGGCATGAGGTGATGGTCATCGACCGGCTCGCGGAGCCCGCTTGCGAGACGAGCTTCGCCAATGCGGGGCTGGTCGCGCCCGGCCATTCCTATACCTGGTCCTCGCCGCGGGCGCCGGGCATCCTCTGGCGCTCGCTCTTCGACAAGAGCCAGGCCCTGCGCTTCAAGCCGAGCCTCGACCCGCGCCTCTTGTCGTGGACGCTGAAATTCCTGAGGAACTGCACGGCCGAGCGCGCCCGCCTCAACACCAAGCGCAAGGTCAGGCTGTGCATCTACTCGCAAGGCGAGCTCAAGCGCATCGCGAGCGAGACCGGCGTCGCCTTCGATGCGCTCGAGGGCGGCCTCCTCTACCTCTATCGCAGCCCGCAATCCTTCGAGCGCGGCGCCGGCAACACCAGGATCCTCGCCGAGGAAGGGCTCGAGCTTCGCCCCGTCGACCGCGACGAGATGGCGCGCCTCGATCCGGCCCTCGAGCCCGTCAAGCAGCAATTCGCGGGCGCGGTGTTCTGCCCGAGCGATGCCAGCGGGGACGCGCATGTGTTCACCCAGAACCTCGCAAAATATTGTGCCGAGCACCTCGGCGTGACCTTCCGCTTCGGCTCCGAGATCACGGGCTTTGCGACCGTGGGAGAGCGCGTGACGGGCATCGTCACGAATAAGGGCGTGGTCGGGGGCGACGAGTTCGTCATGTGCCTCGGCGTCTTCGCGCCTTTCCTCGCCAAACAGCTCGGCGTCTCGTTGCCGATCTATCCGATCAAGGGCTATTCGGTGACCTTGCCGCTCGACGGCCACAACAATCCGCCGACGATCGGGGGGGTCGACGAGGATAATCTCGTCGCCTATGCGCGCTTCGGCGATCGCATCCGCGCCACCGCCACGGCCGAGTTCGCGGGCTATGACAAATCGCATCGCCCGGCGGATTTCAGCTATATGCTGGGCGTGATGCGCAAGCTCTTTCCCGATGGGGCGAATTACGAGAAGCCCACCTATTGGGCGGGCTTGCGGCCCATGACGCCGGAGGGCACGCCCATCTTCGGGCGCGGGCGCTGGCGCAACATGATGTTCAATGCCGGCCATGGCCATATGGGCTGGACCATGTCGGCCGGCTCCGCCCGCATCGCCGCCGATTTCGTCGGCGGAAGCAAGCCCGCGATCGATCTCGCCGGCATGATGCTCGGGGAGTAGGGCTGCGGCTCGCCCGCGTCTCGATCGAAGCGAAGGAAGCCTCGAGCGCCCATCCCCCGAAAGCGGGAATCCGGTGAGGGGTAGGAGAATGCCGAAAAGGAGAATGCGCCTCGCCTTGCGCGCCCATCGCCGCTAGACTGCCGCGCCTTGGAGGAGAGTGCCATGAAGGTTTCGTTTCGTGCCCTGCGCCCGCTATTGGCCGCCGTCGCGCTGGCGCTGACGGTTGCGGGCTGCGGCATCAACACCATTCCGACGCTCGAGGAGCAGGCAAAGGCCCGCTGGGCCGATGTGCAGAACCAATATCAGCGTCGCGCCGACCTCATCCCGAACCTGGTCGAGACGGTGAAAGGCTACGCGGCCCAGGAGAAGACCGTGCTCACCGAGGTGACCGAGGCGCGCGCCAAGGCGACCGCCATCCGGATCGACGCCTCGACCATCACCGACCCGCAAAAGCTGAAGGAATTCCAGGACGCGCAAAGCCAGTTGACCGGCGCGCTCGGGCGGCTGCTCGCCGTCTCGGAAGCCTATCCGGACCTCAAGTCGAACCAGAATTTCCTCGCCTTGCAATCGCAGATCGAGGGTACGGAGAATCGCATCGCCGTGGCGCGGCGCGACTATGTCGAGGCGGTGCGCCAGTTCAACACGGCACTGCGCGTCTTCCCGATGGTGATCTGGGCCTCGACCCTCTACCGCTCCTCGAAGCCCATGGTCGAGTTCAGCGCGAGCGAGGGCGCCGAGAAGCCGCCGCAGGTCAAGTTCTGAGGGCTCGGGTTGGATCCTTTTAGGAATTGCATGTCATCCCCGGCGAGCCCCGGAATGACACCAGGCTACGGCGCAAGGGCTCACTCTCGAACGGGGTCGAGCGACCTCATGCTCGGCCGAGCCGTGGCGAGGATCCTCGTCGTCCTGGCTGTCGCCATCGCAACGCAGCTTTGCGTGCTCCCTTCGGCTTTTGCCGCCGACCCGCCCTTTCCGGCCCTCACCGGGCGCGTGGTGGATGCGGCGAACATCTTGCCGGCCGACAGCCGGGGGCGGATCGAGGCGAAGCTCAAGGCCTATGAGGACAAGACCTCCGATCAGCTCGTGGTCGTGACCGTGCCGTCGCTCGGGGACCTCACGGTCGAGGACTATGCGAACAAGCTCTTCCGCTCCTGGGGCATCGGCCGCAAGGACAAGAATAACGGCGTTCTGCTCCTTATCGCGCTGAAAGAGCACAAGATGCGCATCGAGACGGGCTATGGCGCCGAAGGGGCGCTGACCGACGCCGCCTCGAGCACCATCATCAATACGATCATCGGGCCGAAATTCCGCAAGGGCGATTTCGGCGGTGCCGTCGAGGCGGGCGTCGATGAGATGATCGCCATCCTCGGAAGCGATGCCGCCGCGAGCGGAAGGCAAGGCTCGCCGGGTTCTGCCTCCTCGCCCGAGGGGATCGACCGCCACAGCATCTTCGGGGAGATCTTTCCCCCACTCGTCTGGGTGGTGGCGCTCGTCTTCATCTTCTGGCCTCGCCGGAACCAGACGGGCGCGCGCCATCACCGCTCGCCCGGCGGCAGATGGAACGAGACGTCGGGCAGTGGCGGGGGCCTGGGTTCCTTCCTTGGGGGGCTCACTCTGGGCTCGTCGAGCGGCGGCTGGTCCAGCGGCAGCTCCGGCGGCGGCGGCTTTTCCGGCGGCGGCGGCTCCTCGGGAGGCGGGGGTGCCTCGGGCAGTTGGTGAAGGGATAGGGCATGATCGACAAGGCCGATGAAGAGCGCATCGCCGCGGCGATAGCGCGGATCGAGACGAAAACCTCGGGCGAGCTCGTGGTCGTCGTCGGACGGGCGGCCAGCGGCTACCACCTCGTGCCGATCGTCTGGGCGGCCTTGATCGCCTTGGCGTTGCCGCTGCCGCTCATGGCGATCTTCACGCTCACGGCGCGGACCCTCTACGATATCGAGATCCTCGTCTTCGCGGTGCTGGCCTGCGTCTTGTCGTTCGGGCGCTATCGCTACCGGCTCGTCCCGGGCTGGATCAAGCGCGGCCGCGCCCATGAGGCGGCGCGCGACCAGTTCCTGGCGCGCCGCATCTCCTATACGCATGGCCGCACCGGCGTGCTCATCTATGTGGCGCTCGCCGAGCGCTATGCCGAGCTGGTCCCGGATTCAGCCATCGCGCAGCAAATCGACGATGCGGCCTTCAAGCCGGTCATCGCGCGGCTGACGGGGAAGCTGCGCGAGGGGCGCATCGCCGAGGGGCTCGTCGAGGCGGTGGAAACTTGCGGCGCCATCCTGGCGGAGAAATTCCCCCCTGGCACCGACAATCCCGACGAGCTGCCGAACAAGGTGGTGCTGCTTTAGCTCGGCGACGATTCATGGTGATCGCCATGATGGCCGGGCCCGTGGCCCGGCCATCATCGTTTTGCGAGCCCCGTTTTCCGCATCTCGATTTTGGGACCCTGTTTTCGCACCCTTGCAAAATCGCCGCAAATTGCCTCTAACGGCGGTCGCTGCGCGCCGCGCATGCGACCTCTCCCGCCAACCCGGAACGGCCCTTACCCCAGATGCTGCGTCGTCTCTATGATTGGGTTTTGTCGGTTGCCGACAAGCCCTACGCCATATGGGCCATGGCTGCGATCTCATTCGCCGATTCCTCCTTCCTGCCGATCGTTCCCGATGTCCTTCTCGTGCCCATGGTGCTGGCGCGGCCGAGGAGGGCCCTGTTCTATGCGGCTGTCTGCACGCTGGCGTCGGTCGCCGGCGCCGTCGTCGGCTACGCCATCGGCGCCTTCCTGTGGGACACGCTCGGCCAGTGGCTGATCAAGATCTATGGCGGGGAAAGCAAGGCCGAGCTGTTTCGCCAGCTCTATGCGCAATGGGGCGCCTGGGTCATCGTGGTCAAGGGCTTCACGCCGATACCCTATAAGCTCGTCACCATCGTCAGCGGCTTCGCGGGCTATAATTTCGCGGCCTTCATCGCCCTGTCGTTCTTAACCAGAGGCGCGCGCTTCTTCCTGCTCACTTGGCTGCTCGCCCGCTATGGCGAAGAGGTGCGCCGGGCGCTGGAGCGGCACCTGACGGTGATTGTGAGCGCCTTCCTCATCGTCCTGGTGGGCGGGGTCGTCGGCTCCATCTACCTTTTCTGATCGTTCGACGAGCGTGGTCGCCATGAATGCTCTGCCACCTTCCCTTATCCTGCCGAAGCGGGCCGCGCTCGCCGTCCTGGCGCTCGCCGTGCTGGCGATCGGCGGCGCCTGGTATTCGCAGCTCGTCCTCGGCCTGCGACCCTGCGAGCTGTGCCTGCTGCAGCGCTGGCCCTATTATGTCGGCGTGCCGCTGGCGGGGCTCGCAGCCATCCTCGCCCTTGACGGCGCCGTCCCGCGGCGCGGCATGCTGTCCCTGCTGCTCGGGCTTCTCGTCTTGGTGTTCCTCGTGAGCGCCGGGCTCGGCGTCTATCACGCCGGCGTCGAATGGGGCTTCTGGGCCGGGCCCAGCGCCTGCACCGGCCAATATACCGTGCCGGCCAGCACCGACGATTTCCTGAAAAGCCTGGAAGCCGGCCCCTCGGTGCGCTGCGACGAGGCGGCGATGCGCATTCTCGGCCTGTCCTTCGCCGGTTGGAACGCGCTCGCCTCGCTCGTCATCGCCGCCATCGCGGCCATCGGAGCCAAGGCCGCGCGGCTCGGCTGATCCCTTCAAGCCTCGAGCGCCGCCTGCCGCACCCACCAGGCGGGATGCTGCACGGCGATCGAACGGGCAGCGCCGCTCGCGGCCTCGGCTTCGTCGAACACGCCGACCAGCGTCGCACCGGAGCCCGTCATGCGAGCCAGGACGCAGCCGGGCTCGGCGCCAAGCCGGAGCTTCGCCGCCTCGACCGCGGGCGCAAGCCCGATCGCCGGCGCCTCGAGATCATTGCCGCTAGCCGCGATGGCGGCGAGCCATTCGCCGCGTGTCGCCGAGGATGAAGGAGGCGCGAATTCGCGGCAGGGCAAGCGCTGCGGCCACGCGCCGAGCGCCTTGAAGACGCGCGCCGTCT